>CAZRPW010000014.1:0-58744 GCA_964601975.1 uncultured Bacteroides sp. | reverse complement strand
TCCTGGATCGTTTCACTGATTCCCCGGTTCCTTACTGGGATGCATTTACAACTGCACTTAGTTTTACTGCAACCTGGATGCTTGCCAGGAAAATTATTGAACACTGGATCCTGTGGGTGATCGTTGATACTGTTTCCATGGCTTTGTATCTTTACCGCGGATTATATCCAACCCTTGTGCTGTTTGCTATCTATACAGTAATGGCGGTGGTTGGATATATCCAATGGAGAAAAACACTTCAAAATAAAAGCGTAAATTGAAAAGGGTACTGGTAACCGGACCCGAGTCTACCGGAAAAACCGAATTGGTGAATTACCTGTCGCAGCGATACAGGGGAGTTGCTGTGGATGAGTACGCCAGGGCTTATGTTGAGGGCCTTGATCGTCCATATACTTTTAAAGATGTTGAGCATATTGCTTTACAGCAATTTTCCTCTTATGAAAAAGAATACCCGGGAGAGGACTGGGTCTTTTTTGATACCTGGCTGATGATCACCAGGGTGTGGTTTGAGGTAGTCTATCAGCGCGTCCCGCAATGGATCGATGATGCTATCCACAAAGCAGAGTTTGACCTGGTTCTGCTCTGTGCTCCCGACCTTCCCTGGGTGGCCGACAGGGTAAGAGAAAATGGAGGAGAACAACGGGAAAGACTTTTTAAAAGGTATGAAAATGAGCTTAAAGGTTTCGGGATGGATTGGGAGCTGGTTTCGGGTAAGGGTAAAGCACGCTTTCTAATGGCAGAAGAGATAATAAACAGAAAACTGGGATATGGCACAATTTGAAAAATACCATGCGAAAACCCTGAAAGGGATGGAACTTTTACTGGCAAATGAGCTGAAAAGCCTGGGAGCCGAAAGAGTTGAGGTTCTTAACAGGGGAGTTACTTTTTACGGAAGACGGGCATTGATGTACAAAGTGAATCTTGCATCCAGACTGGCTCTGCGGGTACTGGTTCCCATTCTGGAATTTGATGTGAGTAACAGTGAATCTCTTTACCGAAAGGTGAAGCAGTTTGATTGGGAGCAATTTCTGGATAATAAAATGACTTTTGCAATCGATTCGGTGGTTCATTCTCCCCACTTTAAGAATAGTCTTTTTGCAGCTCAGAAGACGAAGGATGCCATAGTAGACCGATTCAGGGAGCGAACCAGTCTCAGGCCGTCGGTAGACCGTGAGCAACCCGATATTTTGATTAATCTTCATATTTCGGGGCGCCGTGCAAGCCTTTCGCTGGATAGCTCAGGGGGGTCCTTGCATAAACGGGGCTACAGGTTAGGGAACTTTGAGGCTCCCCTTAACGAGGTGCTGGCGGCCGGTATGATCATGGCTACAGGTTGGAAGGGGGATTCCCCTTTTCTTGACCCCATGTGTGGCTCAGGAACCCTGGCCATCGAAGCTGCATTGATTGCAGCAGAGATTCCTCCTGGTATCTTCAGAAAACAATTTGGTTTTGAAAACTGGAAAGATTTTGAACCGGAGCTAATGGAGCATGTGGCCCTGAACCTGTCCAAAGAGAAGGAGGTGAAGGTGCCAATCATTGCTCGTGATTCGGATCCGGAGGCTGTGGAACTTACCAGGCGCCAGGTTAAAAGCATGGATCTGTCCCATTTGATAAGAGTTGAAGAGCTTGATTTTGAGGCTTCTGAGTCCATGGAGGGCGTCACCTTGGTGATGAATCCGCCCTACGGTGAGCGTTTAAAAACGGAGGATATTGAATCGCTCTATTCAATGATAGGATCCACTCTGAAACATAAATTTCCTGGTTCAGATGCCTGGGTACTTTCTTCAAGCACTAAGGCCATGAAGCGAGTGGGACTAAAGCCAGCCTCGAAACAGCTTCTGCACAACGGTGCACTGGAATGTTCCTACGTTAATTATAAGACTTTCAAAGGGAATTGGAAGGATTATAAAACAGGAGTGAAAACGTGATTCGTTCGCTCAGGGATAATTCCTGTACCTGTTGAAAAAAAAAAAGGTTTTGAAGATTTTTATTGCGGATCGGTCCGAATTTTATCTATATTAGTTACTGAAACATTTTTTATATATTTGCTGGTCAGACAGCAAATCCAAGTCAACAAAAGGAAGCTAAATGAGCTTTGATGTCAATGAGTATTACTCCAAGCTGAATGGCGGAGATGTTTTGATGGCCTTCAAAGGGAATATCTCAAGCGAGCTCATCAGCAACGTATTAGAGGTGGTTGAGTCTAAAATGGACAGCCACAACGAAAGCTCCAAGATTCGCAAGAAAGTGTATAATGTCCTTGTGGAAAGTCTACAAAACCTTTACCATCATATCGAAGTATTACCGGATGAGATGAAGCAGGAGTATGACTCCAAATTCGGCATCCTGGTCGTCAGTCGCGAGTCGGGACAGTACAGGATTTCAACAGGAAATTTTGTCACCTCTGATAAAGTCGATGTTCTGAAGAACAAGATTGATAAGATTAACTCCATGGGTAAGGATGAATTGAAGGACATGTACAAGTTCATCCTTAACCACCAGAGATTGTCTGAAAAGGGTGGAGGAGGACTTGGCCTTGTAGATATTGCAAGGAAAACAGGAAATAAACTTGATTATACTTTTGAAAAGTTCAACGATACTTACTACTTCTTCAATCTAGATGTTTTCATCGACTTTGAGAAGTAAAAAAAAATAATAGAAAAATCGCTAAATATGGAAGCACTTTCAATAGAAGGAACAGCAAAAACCCCGAGTGTTAAGTTTAATGGACAAGAGGGAGTATTAGAAATTAAGGGAAGGTCAATACCTGAAAATTCAATTGAGTTTTACAAGCCACTTGTTGATTGGCTTGAGGAGTACAGTGATGCCTCATTGGATCTGACACAGGTTAACGTGCAACTGGAGTATTTTAATACAAGCTCATCAAAATGCATCCTGGACGTATTCAAGAAACTTGAAGCCATTCATAAAGGGAAAAATGAGGTTATAATTAACTGGTATTATGAAGAGGACGATGAGGATATGCTTGAGGCCGGAGAGGACTATGAGTCGATTATCCGTGTTCCCTTCAAGATGATAGAGATTGTAGAATAACAGATCCCTGGGAATATAATTTTAAAAATGGGCTGTTCCGCCGTGGTAGAGCAGCCATTTTTTATGTCTTGAAAGAAACCTCATTTATATACCCTTAGCTATATTTTTTTAGGTGTAAGCCTTTCGAAGAAGTCCAGGAACTTTTTGAGAACCCTGAAGTAGAGCAGAAGGTATAAACCAAAAGTCATAACCCAAATTACTACAATATTTACCCACAGCGTGGGAAAGAAAACTCCTGCAACCATTTTCCTGGGTGCATAGAAGTGCGCTTTGACGAATTTGCTGGTGGGATCCAGGTAAATGGGATCCCTCTTTTGAATCATCTCACCCTTTCGCTGGAATTCTGTATAGTAATCGAAGGATTTGTTGTTGGTCACAAATTCTTCAAGTGTTTTATTGGTTTGCGTTCTCTGCAGCTCCATTAGTTCTTTGTAGTCGAAGGACTTTGTGATTTTATCTATTTCAGTTCGGGCATTCCGGAAGGTCTCCTTATAGAATTCCTGCAGGGTTTGCAGATATTCCTTTGTATAGAGAATAATTTCCTGGTTTATCTGCTCCGGATATAGCTGATCCCTGAATTTCATGTTATATCCGGGTGTTACCCCGTGGTAAACTTTCAGGATCATCCGCTCTTTATACTCATTTTGGATTTCATTTCGAAGAACCTTTAGCGCATAGTCAACCTCCACTGCCAATTCAGGATTATCCAGGTTGCGCTCCACGTATTCAATTTTATTCAGGAGTTCTTTGGTGTGAAAATTGGCTTTCAGATTTCCAATGCTCTGAAGCTTACTTTGGTCATAGTAATTAACCTGGTAATCGTTGTTCATGAACTGATAGGTGGCAAGCCCTTCATAGGCCCATCGGGCTGTAATAATCTCACCATAAAAAGGTATTTTTTTTGGTGAAGATATCTGGGGGTTCAGGTTCTCATACTTTACGATAATTCCGCTCAGGATAATTTGTGGAATAACCAGGAAAGGGATCAGTATGTATATAGTAACCACCGTTTTAAAACTGTCGGAGATGAGGAGGCCCATTACATTGGCAGCCGCCCATGATGAGAACAGCACCAGCCAGTATTCGAAATACATGCCTTTAATTCCCATGATGCTGTTTCCAACCAGCACAAAGGTAAAGGCCTGAATGGCTGAAATCATAAGCTGGACACTTACTTTTGACAGAAGATAACCCGACCAGCTTAGATTTAGAAAGGCTTCTCTCTTGAGGATTTTCCGGTCTTTGATGATCTCTTCGGCACTCACTGTAAGCCCCATGAAGAGCGCCACAATTACCGACATGAAAATGTAAACCGGCATATTTGTATTTCCGGAAAGGGTATATCCGAATTTATTGGATACATCCATATCGTAGTAGCGGATGATGCCCGCAAGCAGCAGAGCGAGCACCGGGGCTTCTGCAAAATTAAAGATCAGATATTGTGTGTCGCTTAGTTTTTTTAGTATGTCCCTTTTAATAAATACTCCGAATTGTTTCAGCTTACCTGGGATTTTAAAGGATATTTCCGGCAGGTCTTCTTTTCCTGCACTTGCCTTTTCAGTTTCCTTATATTGTTTTCGAAAGTGCTCACTCCACTGGGTAGGTGAGAATTTCCTGTTATGGGTTAACTTTCCGAATTCGTCCAGGACGCTGGTTTCCACAATGTTGAACACCTGTTCAGGGTTCACATTCCCACAGGTAAGACATTCACTTTCGTTCCAGTCGGCCGCCCCAATTTTCTTTTTAAAGTACTCAATGGAGTCCACCGGGTTCCCGTTGTAGATCAGGTAACCACCTGTGTCCAGGATGAGCAGGCTGTCGAACATCTTGAAAATATCAGATGAGGGTTGATGGATGACAACAAATACGAGCTTTCCTTTAAATGTGAGCTCCTTTAGCAGATCCAGGATGTTTTCACTGTCTCTGCTTGACAATCCGGATGTGGGTTCATCCAGGAAGAGTACTGCCGGCTCCCGGATCAGTTCCAGGGCAATGTTAAGCCTTTTTCGTTGTCCGCCACTAATTTTTTTATTCAGGGGTGAGCCCACCTGTATGTCCTTTATTTCGAACAGCCCAAGGTTTTGCAGAACCTTATGAACGGTCTCAATCAGTTGGTCTTCGCTATAGTTGTCAAAGCAAAGCTTGGCATTGTAGTAGAGGTTCTGATAAACCGATAGTTCTTCTATAAGCAGGTCATCCTGGGAAACAAACCCAATGATGCCTTTAACGGCCGGATCACCGCTGTGTATATCGATCCCGTTAATCAGCACCCTTCCTTCGGTGGGGTTACTTATGCCATTGAGCACATTAAGCAGTGTGGATTTTCCTGCGCCACTTGCACCCATGATTCCAACGAGACGACCCGATTCTTCGGTAAAACCCACATCATGTAACCCAACGGCACCGTTTTTAAACCTGTAAGTAATGTGCCTGGCCTCAAAGACGATTTTCGATTTTACCTGATCTCCAACAAAAAGAGAGACCACATCGCTGTTGTATATGGGTTTGATTTGTTGAATCCGTAATGAGGAGCCTGTATTAAATGGATATGACTTCAAGGGTTGGAGCAACTGGCCATTCATGGTCAATTCACCCTTACCCGTAAATTTTACAAAATACATGTTGGTGGACTGTACGCGAATGAACCAAATTTCACCCTCCAGGTTCTCTCTGAAGAAGTGTTTGATTTTTGATGCCGGGATTCCATCTTTTTGTCCGTTTACAATAAGGTAGGCGGACTGGTCGTCGAGCTTTTTATCTGAACTTACGAAATTGCTTATAAGGGCCAGGTCATTTTCAGAAATCAGGAATGTTTCGGCAATGAGCTCAATGAATTGCTTTTCCTGTTCTTTGGCTGCAGCCAAATTTGCTCCTTTGGTTTCGGCTTTTTCAGATTTAATGAATTCCAGTAACTGGAACAGGACAATAATTCTCTGGGATTGATCCAGTTCCTCTATCAGGTTGGTACACAACTTCAGTACCCTGACTGCACGCCTGGAGAGTATTTTTTCTTTTTTTGAAACCTTGGCATCCTCGGCTATTACCTTCCTGAATTCGGTGTCAAAGACTTCTACATATTTGTCGGACAACTCCTGGTTTAACTGGCTTTCAAGGTAGGATGCAACCACAGCCCTTCTCTCTTCCGCATTGCTTTCCGGACGAGAGATAATTGCAAAAAGCTGCATCAGGGCTTCAAGGATCTTTTCACTCATAATTTCAGGATTAGATCAACAACAAGCCAAGATAGCAAATATATGGGTAGATTGTACCCATGGATTATCAATGGAAACCGTGAGTCCAGCCTAAGACCAGAGCTTAATTATAAGAAAAAGCAAGGGGATGAGAATGCCGGTAGCCAGCAGGATTCCATTTCTTCCGGTGATCCCTTTTTTGCCCCGTACCATGATGATGCCGGAAACAGCAAGCAGGATCATTGAGAATGCAAAAAGGTCAGAGAACCAGGTCCACAGCTTTTTGGGTTTATTATAGTGAAGATAGTTTACCTCCCTGAAAATTGGACGGTTTCTGACTTTCGTGAGCTTTGCTTCTCCGGTGGCCAGCTCCAGATCGATATGGCCACCATTCAGATAAATCATTAGGTATTCGTCGGTGGGGAAGAAGAATTGCTTGTAATTATCAGCTTCGCCGCTCATCTCAAGCAGTTCGTCAATTATTTCACGGTCCACATCCGATTTCTGTATGGGGGACCGGTATTGGAATGTTTCGGATCTTGCAATGATTCCGGGATCCCAGTGTCTGGCAACACCATGATTCAGTGCAATTCCTGAGACACCATATATAATGGACATCCCAAAGAACAAATAACCCAGCTCCCGGTGTAACCATCTGTTCGACTTTCGCCAGCCCATAAAAACTACTCGGAAATCTCCTTAAGCTCCACTATTTCAATGAAGATTTCGGCCTTTTCAGCTTCGGAATGGGACATCTCAACTGCATGATGCTCTTTGGACTCATGATCCTCGACGTGGGCTTCAGCCTGTTGTGGAGCCAGAACTCTGAATATCCCCTTAATTGCAATTGTAGATCCTTCCAGATCTATTTTAAATTCGTCGATATCTCCTCCGGGTACAAGCCTCATCTGGGTTTCTCCATCTTCGGCAACAACAAAGCATTTTTGTCCGCCATGTCTGCAAACATGGCTTACCATACCCTGAAGAGCTACTTCTTTGTTTTCATACTCCATCGGATTGGCTACCAGTTCTTCTATGGTGGCAGCAATGATGAGTTCTTTACTTTCGGCCTCTGTGTTTCCCTCTTTCTGTGCAGCCTGGTTACAGGCTCCCGTCAGAACAATCAACATCACCCAAATTATGATTCTTTGCATAGTATACAAGATTAATTATGCGACAAAAGTAGGAATTCTTACGGTTTAAAACTCTCAAGGCAGGCATCCAATTCATCATATATTTCAAATACATGGTGTAACTGCAGCAATTTGAAGAGTTCCAAAAGCTCGGAACTAACACTGCATATTTTGAATTGGCCGTAATTATTACTGGCTGCTTTGAGTGCTGAAAGAAAAACGCCAAAGCCAGAACTGTCAATAAAGGAAATTCCCTTCAGGTTAAAAGCGAGGTTCACGTTGGGTTTTGTGAAAAACTCAAGCAGGCTCTCTTTAACTGGTTCAGCAATGGGGGAGTTGAAGCGGTTTGTGTCTTTCAGGCTTATCACCAGGACATCTTCTATTTTTTTGGTTTCCAGCATAGTTCGATTTAAACCTTCGATTGTTCCAGTTCTATCACAGCCAGATTGCCTTTTTCAAGGAATTCGTTGATCATCCCTTCGTATCGCTCTTTTTCTTTTTCCTCATGGGCCAGGACCTCCAGCTCCTTCAGTAGATCGGCCACACCGCTCATTCCCATGACAGCAACAGATGATTTGGCTTTATGAGCAAGCTTAGAAAGACCATCATAGTCCTTCTCCAGGAGGAGCCTGGGCATCAGTGCCGAGTATTCTTCCATTTGTTCCCTGAACAGGCTGATCATTTCTGCAATGAAATTTGCATCGCCGCCTGACATGGTTTTTAAGTAATTTAAATCAGTGATCATAATTGATGTGAAGGTAAGTTGAAAACTTCTTCTCGGCACTAAATTTATTTAATTTATTTTTAGAAATAAATACCTGGCTAAGATTTTTATCCACGGGAGACCACATGAAAAGAAACATCGCAATTATTCTGACTGCTGTATTAACAATGCAAATGGCATTCTGTCAGATCTCTTTTTCGGAGAAGAGGCAGAGAGATAAGGCCTTCCATGAGGGGGTTACGCTGATTCTGCAGAAAGAGTTTGAGCTGGCCAGCGCTACGCTGACCGGGTGTCTGGAAATTGACTCTACATTCGCTCCGGCATACATGCAAAGGGGACGCATTCTCATTGAATGGGGCGCACTTGATCGTGCTATGGCTGACCTGGACCAGGCTACGATGTATGATCCGGGTCTGGGAGAGGCGTATTTTTATAAGGCTTATATTCTTTTTGGGACCGATTCGACCGGACTGGATGCCGAATTATTTGACATGGCGATAATCAGGGGGTTCAATGATCCATACGCACATTATTTCAGGGGACTTACAGAAATCAGGGACGGTCTGGACGGTAAGGCTTTGAACGATATGAATAAAGCCATTGAGCTTAAAACCGATTTTGCTCTTGCCTATCATGAGAGGGCGGGGATTAAGCGAAGGATGAGCGATTTACAGGGGGCTCACTTCGATTACAGGACCGCCATTGAGTACGATCCAGGGTTTGCACTGGCTTATAATAACCTGGGGTCCATAAAGATACTTCTGGGCGATTATGAGGGTGCTGTTGAGCAATACAATAAGTCGCTTGAACTTGATCCAAAGATGGTGCTGGCTATGAATAACAGGGGCTACGCCAATTATTTCCTTGGAAATATGGATGCCGCCCTGGATGATTTTGATACTGCAATTAACCTGGAAAGTGGTTTCGCTGAGGCAAGGCTGAATAAATCCTCGGTTCTTGCCGGGCAGAATAATATTGAACCTGCTTTGAGTATTTTGGATGTGGCCATTGCAGAGAACCCTGAAGTTTCACTCCTCCATCTTAACCGCGGATTGATTCGGGAACTCAAGGGGGATCTTGATGGAGCATGTGAGGATTGGAATCGGGCCGTGGAGTTGGGTTCTGAAGAAGCCGAAGCATATGTAAAGGAATGCAATGAATAAGATGCTGATGATAAAAAGGTGGTTTAAATTGCTCAGCCTTGCGCTGCTGGTTCCTGTGAGTCTCCTGGGGCAGGAAGATGTAAGCATTAAAAAGAAGGGATTCAAAACAGGTGTTGAAATAGGTTTTAAGGAGGCCTGGAAAAGCATAAAGGATGGGGATCATTTTTTCAGGGAAGGGCTGGGTACCTATGGACAGGCCAGGGATTTTTACCTGTTTGCTAATCAATATAATCCGGATAATGCAGCGTTAAATTATAAGATAGGGGCTTGTTATCTTTTCACAGATGATAAATATGTAGCCATTGACTATCTGCTTCGGGCCTACGATCTGGATGAAGAGGTCAGTAAAGATATTAACCTGTTGCTGGGTAAGGCTTATCAGCTGGTACTGGAGTTTGAATCTGCAGCCAGTCACTACAAAGCCCATAAACTTACCCTTGATGAGGATGAACAGAAAGCGTACAGTGAAGTTCTCACCAAGAGCCTGGAAGAATGCCAGCATGGCAGGAAGCTTTCGCAGGAGCCTGTCAGGGTTATCCTGCAGAATCTGGGTGAGTCAGTAAATTCAAAGTATGACGACTATAATCCCATTTTTGCCTATGGGGATACCGCTCTCTTTTTTACATCCCGAAGGCCCTTCGGGAAGGCACAGCGTAATCCCATTGATAATAAATACAATGAGGATATATATCGCGCCACTGCATCTTCTATGGGCTTTGAAAGTGCAATCAGACTTGACAAACCTTACAACTCGGAGAATAATGATGGCCTGGTTGGCGTTTCGGCCGATGGCATGCAGTATTTATTATACCGTGGAAATACGGATAAAGGGAATATAGAGATTACAAGCTATAATCCGGAAAAGAAGCGTTGGTCAAAACCAAAGAGTATCAATAGTAAGCTCATCAGTAAGGATGGGGAATCGTCGGCCTGCATCTCCGCCGACGGGAAGGAACTTTATTACGTGAGCCGCAACAGCGAGCTTTCAAGCGGTGGAAAGGATATTTTGTTTTCACGTCTGAATGAAAAGGGAAAGTGGGGAGAACCCCGTAACATTGGAGGATTGATTAATACAGCCTATGATGAAGAGGGTGTTTTTATTAGTGCTGACGGAAAGCACCTCTATTTTGCCTCTCAGGGTCACAACAGCATGGGCGGCTTTGATATTTTCAGGTCGGAACGAACCAAGAATGGGGGATGGGCTGCTC
Organism: uncultured Bacteroides sp.; assembly: GCA_964601975.1. Taxonomy (GTDB): domain Bacteria; phylum Bacteroidota; class Bacteroidia; order Bacteroidales. The sequence continues at coordinate 48,271 of CAZRPW010000014.1, read as the reverse complement.
CCGAGAATTTAGGCTACCCTATTAATACCCCTGATGATGAGATCTTCTATGTGATGGATAGAAAGGGAGATTATGGCTATTACTCCACCATCAGGGAGGGAGGCATAGGCTCGAAAGATATTTTTAAGGTGGTATTCCTGGGCTCGGAAAAGGAACTGCTTACATCCATGAAAGACCAGCTGGTTGCTGGTATGCCCGATAAAAAGACAGGCTTTCTTACTCCGCCTCTTCTACCCCGACTCGATACTGCCATTGTGGTTACAGGTCGTGTCCTGGATACCATCGATGGGGTTCATCCTGTGCTTGCAACCCTGACTTATATGGATCCCCTGGGGAGCATCCGGGAGGTGCGTGCTGTTACAAATGATTCGGGTGTTTACGTGGTGAGATTGCCCGAAGCTACTATCTATGGGCTTGAAATAAACGCTACCGGATATCTCTATTTCCTGGATATCCTGGACCTGCTTGGACAGTCAGGTGAAGAGAAGGTAGTACAGGATTTCTATCTGCAGAAAATTGAAGTAGGTACAAAGGTTGTTCTTGAAAATATTTATTTCCAGACAGGAAAAGCAGTGCTGAGGCCCGAGTCTAATGAGGCTCTGGACCAGGTGGTTCGCTTCCTGGAGAATAATCCGGATATGAAGCTGGAGATTTCCGGTCATACCGATAATACAGGCACTCTTCGTATCAATCAGAAACTATCCAGGGAGAGAGCAAGGTCGGTTGTTACCTACCTGGTTAGCAGGGGGATTCCCGAAGCCATGCTGGTTTATGAGGGTTATGCAGATACAGAACCCGTGGCCCCCAATGATAGCCCGGAAGGCAGGGAGAAGAACCGGCGTGTGGAGTTTAAAGTCCTCTCCAATTAAAGCCTGTTGTTTAACAATTTCAAACCGTCAGGAAAGTATTATTTTTGTCGGATAGTTCCGTCAAAATTAAATCTTTTATACAGTGAAAAAAACAGCATTTTATGACTATCACCTTGCATTGGGTGCTAAAATGGTTCCTTTTGCAGGTTTTGAGATGCCGGTTGAGTATGCCGGTGTAAAACAGGAGCATATTAATGTAAGGAAGAACCTTGGAGTATTTGATGTGTCTCATATGGGTGAAATATGGGTCAAAGGTCCGGCAGCTTTTGCGCTGGTTCAGAAACTTACCTCAAATGATATACAAAAACTTAATCCCGGAGGTATTCAGTATACCTGTTTTCCAAATGAATCGGGAGGCATCGTGGATGATCTGCTGGTTTATTATTACGACAGGGAGAAATATTTACTGGTGGTGAATGCTTCCAACCTGGAGAAAGACTATCAGTGGATTATCGATCATAACCAGGAGGGTGCCGAGGTGGAAAATGCATCGGATCACATTGCCCAGTTGGCGGTTCAGGGCCCCCGTGCTGTTGAATTGCTTCAAAAACTTACAGATCTTGATCTGAAGGCCATTCCCTACTATCATTTTGTAAGCGGAGCGATTGCCGGAGCTAAAGAGGTGATCATCAGTAATACCGGCTATACCGGGGCTGGTGGTTTTGAACTATATATGTATCTTGAAGATGCAGCGGGAATCTGGGAAAAGCTTTTTGAAGCCGGGAAAGAGATGGGTATTGAGGCGGCCGGACTGGCTTCCAGGGATACCCTTAGGCTGGAGATGGGTTTTTGCCTGTACGGGAATGATATCAATGAGACCACCTCTCCGCTTGAGGCAGGATTAGGATGGATCACAAAGTTTACAGAAGGTAACGATTTCATTAACAGGAAGGCCCTGGAGGAGCAAAAAGCTAGTGGCCTCACAAGGCGACTGGTTGGTTTTGAACTGAACGAAAGGGGAATACCCAGGCAGCACTATCCCATCCTGGATGCCGAGGGAAACGAAATAGGAGAGGTTAGCTCGGGAACCATGTCACCCATGCTGGGTAAAGGTATTGGTATGGGTTATGTGAATATTGAGCATGCAGCCGTAGGGACAGAAATATATATCGGGGTCAGGAACAAGAAGCTTTCAGCCACTGTGGTCCGACCTCCGTTTTATAAAAATAAGGCTTAGTTGTTTGAATATGGAAGTGAAGAAGGTTGAAGTTTGTGTTTCACCGGCATTGTATCCCTATTACGAGAATCCGGATGCCATAGTGGTTGTTACGGATGTACTGAGAGCCAGTTCAGCCATTGTTACTGCCTTTATGAATGGGGTGGAACGGATTATTCCGGTTGGGACGCTGGAGGAGGCGAAGGCACTCAAGGACCAGGGATATATGGTGGCAGCCGAAAGGGATGGCCTGGTGAGGGATTTTGCCGATTTCGGAAACTCTCCCTACAATTTCACCCATGAAAGGGTAGCCGGCAAACCAATTGTCTACAGTACCACCAACGGAACAAACGCCATCCATCTGGCTTCCAGCGGGAGCCAGGTACTGATCGGAGCCTATCTCAACCTTACTGCACTGGCAAGACATATCCGGAAGGAGCGGAAGGATTTGCTGATACTTTGTGCCGGGTGGAAGAACAAGTTTAACCTGGAGGATACCCTGTTTGCCGGGGCCCTGGCGCAGCTTGTGCTTGAAGATAATAATTTCAGCACCATATGTGATGGTACCCATGCTGCAATTGATCTTTACAATACTGCCAAGGGTGATATGATGGGTTATATTTCAAAGGTGGCCCAGAAAGGACGTCTGCAGAAGAATAATCTGGATGATGTGATTCCCTATTGTCACGAAATGGATCTCACAGATTTAATTCCGGTACTGAAAGAATCCGACCTGGTAGTACTATGAAATTTTAAGTAAAACGAAGTAAATAACTATTGATCGGAAGTTATTCACAATGTTTGCTTGTCATTTCTATTAAATGTAATTTTAAATGTTATTCGAATAACAAAGCTAAAGAAATCATAAACCCAATCATTTAATTTCTTACCCATTATGAAAAAACATAACTTTTCCGCAGGCCCCTCCATCCTTTCACCCTACACCATTAAAAATACTGCAGATGGTATTCTGGATCTCAATAATTCGGGGCTCTCTGTTATGGAAATCTCTCACAGGAGCAAGGATTTTATAGCCATTATGGACGAAACCCAGCAGCTTTTTAAAGATCTTCTGGATATCCCAACAGGTTACAGTGTATTGCTGCTTGGGGGTGGAGCCAGTATGCAATTCTGTATGATTCCCTATAATCTATTGCAAACAAAAGCTGCCTACCTCGATACAGGAGCCTGGGCTAATAAGGCTGTGAAGGAAGCCAAACTCTTTGGTGAAGTGGATGTGGTAGCCTCTTCAAAAGACACGACTTACTCTTATATTCCCAGGGATTTCACTATTCCTTCCGATGCGGATTATTTTCATATAACTACCAATAATACAATTTATGGTACTGAAATTAAGAAAGATATAGATTCCCCGGTATGCCTTGTTGCCGACATGTCCTCTGATATTTTCAGTCGTCCCGTGGATGTTTCAAAATACGGAGTGATCTATGGGGGAGCCCAGAAGAACCTTGCTCCTGCAGGGGTTACCTTTGTTATCATTAAAGATGAGATTCTGGGCAAAGTTGACAGGGAGATTCCAAGCATGCTGGACTACAGAATCCATATTAAAAATGGCTCAATGTTCAACACCCCTCCCTGCGTACCCATTTATGCAGCCATGTTTACCCTGCGTTGGTACAAGCAGCTGGGAGGAGTAGAAGCCATGTACAAAATGAACCTGGAAAAGGCTGCCATCCTCTATGATGAGATTGATCGTAACCCGCTTTTTGTTTCCGGAATTGAAAATGAAGATGATCGTTCTATAATGAATGTGACCTTTGTGATGAAGGATGAGTATAAGGATAAGGAGGCTGACTTCCTGGACTTTGCAACAGGAAAAGGAATGTCGGGACTCAAAGGGCACAGGTCGGTTGGAGGCTTCAGGGCTTCCATCTACAATGCCATGCCCAAATCTTCAATTGAGGCATTGATCGATACCATGAAGGAATTTGAAAAGAATATTTAATCGAATAATCCCAAAAAAATGGCGAAAGTATTAATTGCAACAGAAAAACCTTTTTCTGCTGAAGCAGTGGCAGAAGTAAAGGGCGTATTCCAGAAGGCCGCCTATGATGTGGAAGTACTGGCAAAATATCCCAATCATTCTGACCTGGTTTCAGCGGTAGCCGATGTGGATGCCTTGATAATCAGGAGTGATAAGGTTGACAGGGAAGTGATTGAATCTGCTAAGAATCTGAAGATTGTCGTGCGTGCGGGAGCAGGTTATGATAACGTAGACCTGGAAGCAGCCACAGAAAAAGGAGTGGTAGTAATGAATACACCCGGACAGAACTCAAACGCAGTGGCCGAGCTGGCGCTGGGAATGATGGTTTTCATGAACCGGAATGGATTTTCTCCCAGTGCAGGTACAGAATTAAGGGGTAAAAAAATTGGGATTCATGCCTACGGTGCTGTTGGAAGGATCGTTGGGATGATTGCAAAAGGTTTTGGTATGAAGGTATACGCCTTCGACCCCTATGTGGATCCGGTAGTCATTAAAAACGATGGTGTTGTATATGAAGAGTCTGTGAAGAGTCTTTACAGCAAGTGCCAGTACATATCCTTACACATTCCGGCTACCGCCGAAACCCGGGGATCCATCGGATATGAGCTTCTTTCAAGTATGCCAGAAGGCGCCACCCTTGTAAATACAGCTCGTAAAGAGGTGATTGATGAGGATGGCCTGAAAAAGGTAATTGCAGAAAGGGAAGATTTCAGATACCTCTCTGATATCGCGCCCGACTGCAGGGAGGAACTTGAATCAGCGTATCAGAACCAGGTATTCTTTACCCCAAAAAAGATGGGCGCCCAGACTGCCGAGGCTAATTTGAATGCGGGAGTGGCAGCAGCTAATCAGATTGTGAATTTCATCGATAAGGGAGATACTACTTTTAAAGTGAACTAGATAATGGCAAAATTACATCCGTTTAAGGGATACCGTCCCGGGAAAGCAAACGTGAATGAAGTGGCTTCAAGGCCCTATGATGTTTTAAATTCGGACGAGGCAAAGGTCGAGGTGGAAGGCAACCCATGGTCATTTCTTCATGTGGTGAAGCCTGAGGTAGATCTTCCTGAAGGTACCGATCTTCATTCCGATATTGTTTACAACAAGGGTAAGGAGAACATGGAGAAGCTCATCAAAAACGGGTATTTTGTTCAGGATGACAGAGATGTCCTCTATGTTTACGCCCAGACTATGTTTGGGAAGACCCAGTATGGAATTGTGGGTTGTGCTGCGGTGGATGATTACCTGAATGAGGTGATCAGGAAGCATGAGCTTACCCGTCCCGATAAGGAAGAGGACAGGATGAACCACATAAGGGTTACCAACTTTAATGCCGAGCCGGTTTTTTTCGCCTATCCGGATCATGCAGAACTGGATTCCATTGTTGAGCAGGTTGTTGCAGGGGAGGCTGAATATGATTTTATAACGGATGACGAAGTGGGACATCATTTCTGGATCATCTCAGATCCTGTTCAGATTAGCAGGGTAGTAGAGATTTTTGAAAATGATATTCCCTACACCTATGTAGCCGATGGTCATCACCGTACAGCCGCAGCCGCCCTGGTTGGGCAGGAGCGTAGGAAGGCCAATTCGGGCCATACCGGCACGGAGGAGTATAACTTCTTTCTGGCGGTCCATTTCCCTGCATCACAGCTTACCATCATCGACTACAACCGGGTTGTTAAGGACCTGAACGGATATACACCTGAAGTGTTTTTAAAGGAGCTGGAAGCCGGATTTATTGTAGAAGAGAAGGGCGCTGAAATATTCAAGCCGGACAAGCTGCATCAGTTCAGTATGTACATGGAGGGAAGCTGGTATTCCCTTACTTCCAAACCGGGAACCTATAATGATGCCGATCCCATCGCCTGCCTGGATGTAACGGTTCTTTCTGAACAGGTTCTGGGACCGCTTTTGAACATCACAGACTTGAGAAAATCCAAAAGAATCGATTTTGTGGGTGGTATCAGGGGTTTGAAGGAGCTGAGCGATCGGGTGGACAGCGGTGAAATGGCTGTGGCCTTTGCGCTTTATCCTGTGACGATGAAGCAGTTAATGGATATTGCAGATAACGGGATGATCATGCCGCCCAAAACCACCTGGTTTGAGCCCAAGCTCAGGAGCGGACTTGTGATCCATTCACTGGATTAGTCGTATCTTTAGTCTATGGGACTAGTAGAGAACTTGAACGGAGTCAGGGATAGTCTGCCGGCCGATGTTACATTGGTAGCAGTCTCCAAAACCAAGCCCGATGCTTTGATCATGGAGGCCTATGAAGCAGGCCAACGTGATTTTGGAGAGAATAAGGTTCAGGACCTTGCAGCCAAGCAGGAGCGATTGCCAGGGGATATACGCTGGCATATGATCGGCCATCTGCAGAGCAATAAGGTGAAATACCTAAGCTCCTTTGTCCACTTAATTCACGGAGTAGACAGCCTTAAACTTCTGAGTACGATCAACAGGGAGGCTGCCAAGCACAAACGCATTATCGATTGCCTGTTGCAGGTCCGGATTGCCCGGGAAGAGACCAAGTTCGGACTTTCAGGAGAAGAGGCTCTTGAACTTGTGAACTCAGCACTTTATGGTGAAATGAAGAATATAAGAATCAGGGGCCTGATGGGAATGGCTACTTATACAGAAAATAGGGAGCAGATCAGGGCCGAATTTCAGCGACTAAATCTTATATTTGAAAAGATGAAGGCAACATCCTTCAAGGATGTTGGGTATTTCGACCTACGATCCTATGGAATGTCCGGTGATTATCTGCTGGCCGTTGAAGAGGGATCCAACATGGTCAGGGTAGGAAGCCTGATATTCGGATTACGGAATTATTAAACATTTTTACTATGATCGATCTTTCAGTTACTTACGGGGGAATGAAGCTTAAAAGCCCTTTGATTGTTTCAAGCAGTGGATTAACAAGTTCAACTGAGCGGATTAGGAAGATGGAAAAGGCTGGAGCAGGAGCTGTAGTCTTGAAATCTTTGTTTGAAGAGCAGATCATGTTCGAGGTAAGTTCCATATCAGCTGCCAGTGATTATCCCGAGGCAGGAGATTACCTGAATGCCTATTCCCGGGAGAATTCCCTGGAGAGTTATCTCACGATGATCAGGGATGCGAAAGCCGCAGTGTCCATTCCGGTGATTGCAAGCATAAATTGTGTAAAGGGCAATGAATGGGTTGAGTTTGCGAAAAAGATCGAACAGGCAGGTGCTGATGCCCTGGAGCTGAATATTTATTTCCTGCCCATCAGCAAGGATAAGGATCCCCGGGAGTATGAGAATGCCTACCTGGACCTGGTTTCTTCAGTGAAAGAAAAAACATCATTGCCTGTTATGGTTAAACTGGGGCATGGATTTACAAACATTACCTGGATGGTACACCAGCTTTATAAGAGGGGGGCGGCTTCAGTTATTTTATTCAACCGACTCTATGCTCCTGATATAGACACTTCAAATCTGAGTTTTGGATCTGCAGAGGTGCTCAGCTCACCGGCCGATCAGCGTTTTCCCCTGAGATGGATCGGCATTGTTTCCTCCGAAGTAAAGGAGATTGATCTGGCCGCCTCTACCGGGATTCATAGCGGACTGGCAGCGGTGAAGCAAATACTTGCAGGCGCCACTGCCGTGCAGGTTTGCTCCGTTCTTTACAGGAATGGCATTGACTATATAAGGGATATGATTGATGAAATGAAAGGCTGGATGGATAAGAACAATTACAGCTCCATTTCCGAATTCAGGGCTAAAATGAACTACAGCAACCTGAAAGACCCATCGGTTTATGAACGGGCACAGTTCATCAAGTATTTTTCCAATATACATTAGGAATACTCAGTCCGCAGTTTTTTATTCAAAGGGATACTTAGGAAGCAAGCTGGCATTTTTTTGCGAAGCAAAATAAGCACCTTGCGAACCGAGCTTGCGAGCTCAGCTTTGCTAATAAGTATCCCTTTGAATTTAGCTGTGCCTTGTCAATACTGTTCGATGGTTTTAACGAGTTCCCGGAGGAGGAGTTTTTTCTGCTCATGGGCACCGGACATTCCATGTTTGATTTCTTTTACAAGTTTCTCTCTTTCCTGGGGTTCTAGATCTCCCACCGTTTCTTCCAGTACGGTAAAGGCCTCAATGGCCGTTTCATAGTCAGATGTTATTGCAAGTCTAACGAAGGAGGAAGCATATTTACCATAGGCCAGTCCGTTCTGCCAGCATGCTGCAGTCAGGATGCGGGTAATGGGCTCGTAAACGGGATTATCCAGAGCTTCTGCAAGCAGGGGTGCTGCCTCCTGTATTTTCAGGTCGTTCAGCAGTGATGCTACCTCCTGGACGATCTCTTCATTCTCCTCCTGTTTCAGCAGCAGCTCAAACAATTCGGGAAGGATGGCAATGTGACTCTCCATTCGGATTTCTTTAAGTGCATCCATGATTGAGCTGCGGTTGCCGGAACGAATGGCACTAATTTGTCTCTTAAGCTGCTCTTTAGGGTTCTTCTCAGTATCCATCCACTTCTAATTACATGATTCATTGATGAAGGTCACTGCTTCCTGCATTCCATACTGGTAGGCCTTTTTAAAGCAGTGACAGGCTGCATTCATATCTCCCATTTTTTTTGCAAGTTTTCCCTTCTCCAACCAGAGCACTCCATTGTAGGGATCCAGGTCCAGGGCCATGGACATATCTTTCTCGGCATACCGTGTGGTTCCTGTGGACGCATAGGTCCGGCCTCTCGCAAAATAATAGTCCGCGTTACCACTATCCATCTCCAGGGCCCTGTTGAAAGAGTGGATGGCATCCAGGTATTTGTGGTTTTCATATTGGATAAGTCCTCTTTGGTAAACAGCATCGTGGCTGGATGGAAAATATGCCAGGTACAGATCCAGGTCTTCAAGTGCTCCCTTAAGATTGCCCGATTTACTTCTTGCGGTGGCTCTGAGCTTATAGGCATCAAAGCGGTCAGGTGCCTGGCGAATAACCCTGTTCAGGCCAGAGAGGGCTTCCTCCAGGTTTTCGCTCTCAATCTGGAGTGAAGCAAGCCTTAGGAGGGCATCAAGGTTTCGGACATCACTTTTCACTGCAGATTGAAGGGCCGATCTGCTTGCCTTTTCGTTTCCCAACAGACTGTATATCTCTGCTTTTTCAGCAAATACAAGGGTACGCTTGTAATTTTGCTTTTCCAGTTTATTAAGGATGTTAATAGCTTCCAGCGCATCTCCGTTCTCCTTTAGGAAAAGGGCTTCCTGGAAGGCTTTATCGGCCGAATTGTACCATTCTTTCTCATTCCAGAGTTTTTGCCAGCCCGGGAGTTTTTCCAGTTGTGAGAGCTCCGGATCCAGCAGGATTTCCTTTTCGTCAACCCGGTAAGAGGATTCCAGATGTTCCCCGAGGTATTTCAGGGCCAGTTCGGGATGCTTCAGTCTGACCTCAGTCTTAGCCAGGAAAAAACTCCCAATACCCTGGCGACGTTTCTCTGCCTCATAAAAAGCTTCCTTTGCTGCGGGATTCTGATTCAGATTGAAATAGCAAATTCCCAGGTTCATCAGAATGTCAGCATTTCCGGATTCCAGCTCCAGGGCCTGGTTCAGATGAATCAGTGCAGCATCATACTTTTTCTGGATCATGAAGGCCCGGCCGGCCAGGTAGGGATCCACTTCTGCTCGTCCCGGTACGGCCGCGATTAACATGATTACCAATGTCATCCATTTTTTCATTCTGCCTATTTGGTTTCAATGCTTGGGGGTTCATTTTCCTCACCTGAAAAGGCATATACAAAGCCGGTCAGAGTCGTTACTTCCAGACCCGAGAGCCTGTTCTCATATACATCACATATGTAATAGTATACGCCCGGGGAGACCAGTTTGTCGGAGCCGGAGATTTTGCCGTCCCAGTTTATCCGGGGATCTTCAGTTTCAAAGACCAGGAGCCCCCATCGGTTATATATCTTCATATCCACCTTTTCCACATAGGAGGTCATAAGAGGCTGGAAAAGATCATTAATGCCATCGTTATTGGGCGAAAAGACATTGGGCAGGAGATAGTTGGAGCATTCGTCGAGGCAAAGCCTGACCGAGGGAGCTGATTCGTTTTCAAAGGAATCGATGGCTGTAACATAATAGCATCCTGTGAGAGCGCCCTGTGTGAAATGATTATAGGCAGTATCGTTGCGGCCATTGAAGCGTGCAATTTCGGCGGGTGTACCACTGGCGGTGGGACTGAAATAAAGCCTGTAGCCTGTTACATCGTAGGCACAGGGGGGATCATCGGTATATTCCCACCTGAGGTGGTTATACCCTTCTCCACAGGCAGAAAAGCCATTCAGGTCGGGTGGACAGGGCGGGATTGAATCAATGGGTATGGTGCAGTTTATATGACTGTAATTGACATTCTCATAAAGCCTGTCGTTCAGAACTCTCCAGCCGGTACTTTTTACAATGTAGCAGTATTCAAGCCCATTTACAAGGCCTTCATCAATGAAAATTCCGTCGGTGGTAAAGCCTATGGAATCATAATCCATGGTACTCTGGTTTTGCCTGTAAATTGTATAGTCATAGTTGATCCATGGTACATTTTTTTTCATTTCAATCTCAACAGTATTGTCTTTTCCTGTAAGTTCAAGATAAACGGAGGAAGCCACTTCGGGGGTTCCAATAAGGAAACGGTTTCCCGGGGTGTTATTGTATAATTCAACACTATAGGACCAGGGATAGTTGAAGGTATTTACTTCTGTGTCGGTCCAGGCCGTATCATTCAGCGACGAGGTTGTGAATGATCCCACCATGCTCATTGAGTTTCCAAGGAGATCGGGAGATCGGTAAATTATATACTCATAAGGGCCTGTGGCCGGGATTGTATCCAGCTTATCGGGCTTTGCCCAGGCTATATTGATGCTCCCGCTGCTGGTATGATCAAGCACGCTCACCTCCAGGATGGATGGAGCACCCTCCACAAGAGGGGTACAGCTTTCAGCCGAAGGGTAACTGAAGGCGCCGTCGGGGTAAACGGATACAATTACATAGCAGTACTCATTACCCTGATCCAGTCCTGCTCCTCCATTATCATCAATGAAGATGGTGTCCAGTCTGTCAGATTTTTCTCCAATCAGAGAGTAGCCCGTGGAGGAGGGAATACCCCGCTGACAGGTGTCGGGAACATAGGCAGCCGGTCCGGTTTTTCTGTATACCTGGTATCCTGTAACCGGAGTGCATGTGTCGGAAGGCCATATAAGTGTGACTGTATTGCTGCCGGGAAATAGCATGGGCTCTTCCGGCGCTGATCCAAGCACCTTGATATTTACATCCAGAATATCCACCAGGGGGGTCTCATGATTACTGTCTTCCGCTTTGAAGACCGTTGTGTAAAACTGGTTTCTTACGTGAGTGCTGTTGGTGTTCCATTCAAAATAGGAGCGACTGTAGCCCGGGGCTGCTGATAAACCATCATGGGTATAGGTAGCAGGGCTTGATTCCACCACAAAAGGTCCGCCGGTGGCCCATTGGTAAATGGTATCATTGTCCGGGTCGGTGGCTTCAACATAAAATGCCAGGGTGGTACCGGCCTCAATACAGAAATTCCCGGGATCGGTCTGAATGGGCGGAAGGTTATCGGTATTGTAAACCTCTATTTGCATGTCCCTGACGATGTTTCCAATCTTAACACCCGAACGCCATTCTTCCACATCAATGGCGATGTTAAAGATTCCTGTATCTGAGGGAGTGATCCAGGTGAGATCGCCCGTATACGCATTTACATAGAGGGTGTCGGTGGCCGGCGGAAGCTGGTAGCCTTCTATGGGTTTTCCGTCCTGTTCGGTACAGATTGTCATTTTGTAGGAAAGACTGTCGCCATCGGGATCATAGGCAGCAGGGTTATGGATGAACACCTGCCGATAGGCTGCTCTGTCGATGGGCGGATTGAGCAGTACAGGGGTAGAGTTGTTACCCAGCCCTGCATTGATCATAATGGTGGTCTTTATTGAAAAAATTACATTGACCGAACTTGGAATGTTTTTCACTCCCTCATTCCTGTTGGGATCCTGTACAACAATTTCATATATACCCGGACCCGGAAAGGTATGTTGAGTTTTGTATACGTTTTTATAATAGAAGTTGGGCAGTTTTGTTTTAGTAAGCCGGGTGGCATAAGAAAAGGTATTGTCACCCCATTGTACCTCCAGCCTGTCTCTGTCGGCCAGACTAAGCGTGTAGGTAAAGGTGGTGATTGTAATTTCATAGGTAAGCGCATCCAGCTGGGTAAGTGTAATCTCACCTGCTCTGTTATGGGTTGCCAGTGCCGGGTAGTCCAGAACTAACGTTAATAATATCAGGATTAAAAACTTCTTCATGCGCTTACTTCAGCAACAACACTTCTTCGTGCTTTCTTACGTCAAATTTTATACCAGTTTCCTTATCTCTGAACTCAAAAATTACAAGATTTGTCTGATCGGGAAAAATATCAGCGAGTAAAGCACTGTAAATGTACAAAGATTTTGGATTTCCCATGATTTCTCCGCTCATCTCAATAAGCATTGTTTCCTCATTTAAAGTGATGCTGTCAATCTTTAGAAGAATAGGTAGTTCATCCTTCTTCATTGACAGATAGAAATGTTCAGATAAATACCTGCCAAACCAGGGTATATGGCGATTCTCTGCTTCAGAAAAACTGATTTGCTTTCCGTGGAAATGAAAATACGCGGTTTCCCAATCATCCCTGAATGTTTTCATACTGATGCTCAGCTTTCCATTTTCATATGTTATATTCGTAATTGAAAGATGAAGCGGATGGGCCTCCGCCATGGAGAACCATAGAAACAACAGGGTAGAGATACTTATAAGTTTCATCACCTAAAATTACACAAACTTCTGAAGCAGACAGGGCCTATGTCTATATTTGAACTCTATTTTAAGCTGGGATTGCAGCACATTGCTGACCTGAAAGGATATGATCATATTCTTTTTATTCTGACGCTCTGTGTGGTATACAGGTTTGTCGAGTGGAAAAAGGTGTTGATCCTGGTCACAGCTTTTACCCTGGGTCATTCCCTTACCCTGGCCCTGGCGACCCTGGACCTGGTTCGGATCGACGGAGACCTAATAGAGTTCCTGATTCCGCTGACCATTTTCCTGACAGCCCTGGCTAATGTTTTAATGGGGAAGAAGAAGGTAACAGCGCTCCAGCATTCCCTGAAGTATGGTGCGGCACTATTTTTTGGCTTGATCCACGGACTCGGTTTTTCAAATTACCTGAGGGCTTTGCTGGGAAGTGAGAAGGGCCTCTTAGTACCCTTATTTTCCTTCAATATCGGCATCGAAGCCGGGCAGATCCTGATTGTAGCCTGTATTATGCTGCTGACCATGCTGGTAGTTGAGTTGCTCAAATTTCCGCGACGCGAGTGGAACCTCTTGCTTTCAGGGGCCGGTTTGGGAGTCTCGCTGGTGCTGATGATCGAACGCTTTCCATTCTGATGGAGTGGGGATTTGCCATAAAGGAGTTTGAAGGCTTTCTTAAACTGGAGAAGGGCCTTTCCGGAAATTCAATTGAAGCCTACCTGGCAGATGTGGGCAAGCTGAGTGCATTTCTTGAAGAAGAGGGCAGGGTGCCCGGACCCGATGAGGTGGATCAGGGCCAGATGCAGCGTTTCCTTATATGGATTAATGACAGGGAACTCTCGGCCCGATCGCAGGCCAGGATCCTGTCGGGCATTAAGGCCTTTTATAATTTCCTTTTACTGGATGATTTGATCGATAAGGATCCCACGGCACTTTTAGAGAGCCCGAAGCTGGGACGGAAATTGCCCGAAGTTCTTGCCGTAGAAGAAATAGACCAGATATTGGGATGTATAGATTTGAGCAGGCCCGAGGGGCGTCGTAATAAGGCGATGCTGGAAGTCCTCTATAGCTGCGGCCTCAGGGTTTCGGAGCTGGTGGGACTGAAACTCACAAGTTTTTACAGGACAGAAGGATTTATCCGGGTCATCGGAAAGGGCGATAAGGAGCGTTTTGTGCCTATCAGTCCAAGGGCATTGAAGGAGATTGATCTTTATTTGCCCGACAGGAATTCCCTGGAGATTGAGCCCGGACAGGAAGACTTTCTTTTTCTGAACAGGAGGGGGCATAAGCTTAGCCGGGTGATGGTTTTCACAATTGTTAAAGAGCTGGTATTAAAAACAGGCATCAAAAAGAATGTGAGTCCACATACCTTTCGCCACTCATTTGCCACCCACCTGGTAGAAGGTGGAGCTGATCTCAGGGCAGTGCAGGAAATGCTGGGGCATGAGTCGATTACGACTACTGAAATTTATACCCACCTTGACAGGGATTACCTGAGGTCGGAGATCATCAGTCATCATCCAAGATCACAAAAATAGGATATCCATGACATTTAGCTAAATTTATTGCTGTTTCAAAAAAAATAGATTGATAATGAAAGCAATGATGCTTACAGGTATTCGTGAAATGGAGATGAGAGATGTTCCAACTCCTTCAATTCTGAATGATGATGATGTGCTTATTAAAATGAAAACCCTGGGGGTTTGTGGTTCCGACATCCACTACTATGTTTCAGGGAAGATTGGTAGCCAGGTGGTTCAATATCCGTTTACTGTCGGGCACGAAGGTGCCGGACAGGTGGAAGCAGTGGGGAAGGGGGTCAGCAAGGTAAAGCCGGGAGACAGGATTGCCATCGAGCCGGCCATGCCCTGCGGGGAATGTGATCAGTGCCTGGCAGGCAGGCCTCACACTTGCCGGAAATTGAGATTCCTGGGATGTCCCGGTCAGGCAGAAGGTTGTCTTTCAGAATTTATTGTAATGCCCGAGGCTTCCTGCTTCAAAATTTCCGAATCCATGAGCTATGACCAGGCTGCCATTTCGGAACCATTGGCCATTGGAGTTTACGCAGTAAAACAATCCATCCCCATGAAAGGGGCGAAGGTGGGCATCCTGGGATTTGGCCCCATAGGAATGAGTGTGCTGCTTTCGGCCCTTGCCATGGGTGCAGAGGAAGTATATGTAACAGACAAGATTGATGAACGCCTGAAGACGGCCAGGGAAAGCGGAGCCGTTTTCACAGCCAATCCTGACTCAGAGGATGTGGTGGAGAAGATAGCTGCAAGGGTTCCCGAACTACTGGATGTGGTCTTTGAATGTTGTGGTCAGCAGGATGCCATCGACAATGCAGTGGATTTGCTGAAACCAGGAGGAAAGCTGCTGGTTATAGGGATTCCGGAGTTTGACAGGTGGTCTTTTCCCGTGGATAAATCACGGCATAAGGAGCTTACGATTCAGAATGTCCGACGCCAGAATGAAGCCGTTCAGCCTGCCCTGGATATGTTAGAAAGCGGGGAGATCAGGGTGGAAGCCATGGCCACTCATCGTTTCAGCTTTAAGGACACAAAGAAGGCATTCGACCTTGTGGCAGGATACGGGGATGGTGTGATGAAAGCCATGATTGATTTTGATTAAACAGCATAAAAATTTGCATTTTTTTCTCATTAAAAACCTAAGCCCATGAAATTTTTATCCCTGCTGAGTATAACACTGTCTCTGCTATTGCTGAATGCATGTAACAATGTCACAGTGGGAGTGGGTGCCAGGGCACCTGCAGGCGCCGAGGTACTGTTTGACGGCTCCGCCGAATCGCTCCACGAGAACTGGATCTACTGGGAAGGCCCGCGCTTCTCGGCTGCAATGCCCATTGCCTGGGAGCTTGTTGAGGATCCTGTGGATGGAGGGACGGCTATGAACAGCAATGATCCGGCAGCTGCAGGGGGGAAATACGGATCGGCCGATATTGTTACAAAAAAGGTATATCGTGATTTCAGACTGCACGTGGAATTTCTAATTGAAAAGCCCGGTGGCAATTCGGGGGTCTACCTGCAAAACCGGTATGAGATTCAGGTGCTGGATGGTGATTCCACAAAACATGGGATGGCCGCTGTTATAAACGAAATTGAATCACCCTATTATGCCTATGTTGGGCTGGGGAAATGGAACTCCTATGATATCCTGTTCCGTGCAGCCCGGTTTGAGGATGGTAAAAGGATGGAGAAGGCACTGGTAACCAACTATTTTAACGGGATTAAGGTCTACGAAAATATAGGTATTAACCAGGTTTGGGGGGGTATTAACTCGGGGGTCGACGGGGGAAATGATGATGGTAAAGGGATCACCGATTCACCCCAGGGAATCAAGCTCCAGGCTGAAGGACATAAGGTTCTGTACCGGAACATCTGGATCAAAGAGATGGACCTGGTGGAAGCCGATACAGATTTTTAAACTATTTTACCCAGAGCGACTCTATCTCTTCCAGGCTCTTTCCCTTGGTCTCCCGAATGAAGAACCAGGCTATTAAGAGCTGGATGAACGACATGACTGCCAGGAATAGAAATGTTACCGAACCGCCCAGTGCATCGAGTACATAGGGAAAGAGCAGGACTACCAGGAAATTGAAAACCCACTGGGTAAAGGAGGCCAGGGCAACCGCCTGTCCCCTGATCCGGTTAGGGAACATCTCCGCCACCAGGGTCCAGAATGCAGGCCCGATGCAGGAGGCAAAAAAGGCGATGAAAAGCATTATGCAGATGGTTGTGAAAATGGGATTCATCTGGAAATGAAAGGCTGCTGCAATCAGTAAGAGCGTCACTGCCATTCCTGAAGACCCAATCATATAAAAGGTCTTTCTTCCAATTTTATCGATCAGAAAAATGGCAATAAATGTGAAAGTAAAATTCACTAGTCCGATAAGTGAAGTTTGCAGCAGTGCATTCCGGATTTCAAGTCCGGCCGACATTAAAATCTTCGGCGCATAATCCACCACCGTATTAATTCCCGTAATCTGAACAAATACCGATAGCAGGAGACCGAGGGTGAGAACTTTTCGGTACCTGGGAGCAAACAATGTCCTCAGGCCTGAACCTTTGCCGGCATCATCCACACTCTTTTCAATTTCAGAGAGTTCAGATTCAGCAAATACGGTTCCCCCGATTCTTTCAAGAACGGCCATTGCCTTTTCCCTGAAGCCTGCTTTTGCAAGCCAGCGTGGACTTTCCGGGATAAATATAAGGCCGATGAAAAAAAGAATCGAAGGAAGCAGGCCTGTGGCAAACATCCAGCGCCAGTTATTCTCCACCTCATGGAGACCGAAGTTTACCAGGTAGGAGATCAGGATTCCCATGGTGATTGCAAGCTGGTAAGCGGTAATAAGGGTTCCGCGAATTTTCCTTGGGGCCACTTCAGCCACGTACATAGGGGAAAGTACGGACACTGCACCCACCGCCAGTCCGCCCAGCACCCGGAACGCAATAAAGGAGGTCTGGTAGCGGGCCAGGGCCATCCCTGCACAGGAGATGGCAAAAAAAAGAGCGACAGAGATCAAAAGGCGTTTACGACCATATTTTTCCGTCAGTGAGCCCGTTCCAAAAGCACCGGCAATGGCGCCCACCAGGATGGAGCTGACGCCCCATCCCAGCTGAAGTTCATTCCATCCGAAATAGGGTTGAATAAAGGGAATGGCTCCCGAGATAATGCCTACATCAAAGCCAAACATCAATCCCCCGAGGGTTGCAACCAGACTGATGAAATATAGGTATGGCCGGCCCTTCACTACAGTTCTTTAATCTTGATGTTGCGGAACCAGATTTTACTTCCGTGGTCCTGCAGGCAGAGTTTGCCTTTCCTGGCAAGGCCATAATCGGGGAAGGCATCCCACTTTCCACTGTTTCTCCGCTCATTCCAATCCTCACTCCAGGGTACAAATTCCACTACTTTCTTTCCGTTCAGCCAGTATTCAGCTTTTTCAGCTGTAAATACAATTTCGGAACTATTCCAGTCCCGCAGGTTCACCTGTTTCTGGTCGTTGGGCACATACATGGCGTAGTCGGCTGCAGTTTCCTGCCATGCCTCCAGGGGGTAGGGTTCTCCGTTTTCGTCTTTGAAATTGCCATCTTCAATGAGCTGGTACTCGGGTCCGGTTTCGTAAGCAGCAGCATATCGAGCATCCTCCACCACATGATACATTACTCCACTGTTACCATGTGCGCCAAGTTTCCATTCCCATTTCAGATGAAAATTATCATATTCCTTATCCGAAATAATATCTCCTCCAATATCTCCTCCTAGTCCCTGTCCCACGAGGCAGCCTTCCTCCACAATCCAGCCGGAAATAGCGTCTTCATTCCAATTATGCCATCCATCAGGACTTTTCCCATCGAAGAGCAGCACCCATCCATTTTCCGTTTCTTCTGAGCTAAGGGTATTTTCTGTGACTACTTCATCTGCATTTGCTGACTTTTTCTGTCCCGGCTGATTGCAGGAAATGACCAGGAGGCCCAATATCAATACCATAAAAATCTTTGATGTCTTCATTTTCCAGTTATTTGTGAGTTAGGCTATTCAGGAAGGCTCCAGCCTTCCCTGTAGTTGTGTTTGATATATTCTTCAACCGTTTCCAGGGCAGGCAGCTCAACATATTTGGTGTCGAAGTGGGGGTGCCCCTCAATGACCCGGAAATCGTCCGATTTCACCACCCTCAGCCGGTCGTTCGCCGAAATGTTGGTGAACTTCATACTGGCGCCATCCCACTTTAATTCCCGGTCCAGGCTTTGCAGCCTGACAGCCAGTACGCCCATTACAACCATTTCATTGAATGGTCCGGCCTGGTCGAAATTCGACATGGCAGGAATCCTGCTAGCCGGATTTTCCTTACAGGCCCGGATCCAATCTTGTTCATGGGGTCCGTCCTGGATGCCCCCTTTGGGGTAGTTAGGAACACGGCGCAAGGATTCCGGTACTTTGGGTTCCCTTTTGGAAAGTAGGCGGGGGTTGATTCCTCCCAGGTTACAGATGAGTTTATCCTTGCTGCCCACGAAAATACATCCGCCCATTCCATCTTCCATGATGGGCTCACCATCGGCCAGTTCCAGTGGTCTTGAGGGCATCATACCACCATCATACCAGAATACTTTTACCTCCGGCATCTTCACCTTGACACCCTCAGGAAGCTTGCTTCTTTCGGGGAAGGTATATTCCACTACCTCGGCCTGGGGAGCCGATTCTGTATTTACAAGGGTGGATGAGCCCTGGACTTTAATAGGATATTCGAGTTGCAGGGAAGAGAATACAGGGTTGAGGATGTGACAGGCCATATCTCCCAGGGCTCCAGTCCCGAAGTCCCACCATCCCCTCCAGTTCCATGGTGTGTAGATCTCATGGTAGGGCCGCATGGGGGCCGGACCAATGAAGAGGTCCCAGTTCATGCTTTCAGGGGGGCTCTGGATCTCCTTCGGTCGTTCGAGTCCCTGCGGCCATATGGGCCTGTTGGTCCATGCGTGTACCTCCTTTACCTCTCCGATTTCGCCCGACCATATCCATTCTTCCACTGTTCGTGCCTCCGGGGCTGAATTTCCCTGGTTGCCCATCTGTGTGGCTACCTGGTACTCCCTGGCCAGCCTGGTAAGCAGCCTTGATTCATAAACGGAGTGGGTGAGGGGTTTCTGACAGTAGACATGCTTTCCTGCCTTTATTGCAGTGGCAGCAATGGCGGCATGAGCGTGATCCGAAGTAGCGATCATCACCGCATCTATGGAATCGCCCATCTCATCGAACATCCTTCGCCAGTCCCAATACCGTTTTGCTTTGGGATAGTCGTCGAAGCAAGCCCTGGCATACTTCCAGTCCACATCGCAAAGGGCTACAATGTTTTCTGTCTCCATGGCCCTGAGGTTCATATGGCCTTTCCCGCCAATTCCGATTCCTGCAATGTTTAGTTTGTCACTGGGGGCAACATGACCAAGTGTGCCTCCGAGAACGTGACTGGGGACGATGGATATTCCCATTGCACCAGCCCCTGCGGTTTTTAAAAAGGACCTTCTGGGAAGATTGGATTTATTCATTGTATTTCAGTGTAGTGGATGTAGTGCCTTAAAAATAGCAAATAATTTATGGAATTATCCCTGGTTGCAGGCTGATATTTTTCCGGGTTAAGGCATTAAGTATGTTTCAAGATGATTTTATCAAAATCAATAGTTACCAAATATGGTAACTTTTTCATATATTTGTTGTGAATGCGAATCATTAAGGAGAAGACGCTGTTGGAGTACTGTAAAAACAGCAGGTATTCTGTCGCACGGGAACCTCTACAGGCATGGATTTCGGAAGTCAGGTATTCACTGTGGAGTAGTCCGGCTGAACTTAAGGCTAGCTATAATTCGGCCAGTATTATTGGATCAGGCAGGGTGGTGTTCAATATAAAGGGCAAGGCATTCAGGTTAGTAACACATATTAATTATAAACATGCAATTGTTTTTATCATTTGGTTTGGCACTCATGAAGAATACAATACAATTGATGTAAAAACCATCAGGTATGGAGGCTAAAATTATAAGGAAAGAAGCTGAATATAAAGTTGCATGTGAGCGACTCTATGAACTAATGCTTGCCCCCGGGGCGGAGTCACAGGATAATCCTGATGGTGATGAAATGGATATACTGGCCTTGTTAATTGAGCAATATGAGAAGGTGCATTATCCTGTGGGTCAGCCGGATCCCATTGAAGCAATAAAATTCAGGATGGATCAGATGGGATTGAAACAAAAGGATATTGCCCCTTTGTTTGGAGGGAAGACCAGGGTTTCTGAAGTACTCAACAGGAAAAGACCTCTTTCAATAAAGATGATTATTCTTCTGAACAGGGTTCTGGGAATTCCTATTGAATCTCTTACCATGGGGAACCGGGATGTTTACCTTAAGAAAGAGGATATGGAGATAGTCATGGAGCACCCTTCAATCAGGAATTATTTAAAGAGAAATCCTGGTAATTGCTGAAGGATCGGTCAAGTCGATTTTCAATGAAAAAGGCCAAGAAACCCCATTGCTCATGGGGCAGCCTGGTTTAGATTTTAAAGAAGATCTTTCTTTTGTAGAGCCAGTAGCATAGGCCCCAGGCAAGGGTCAGCACGACCAGGGAATTGAAGAAGAGGGCAAGGGATTCACCTGCTCCCAGTCTCACAAGGCCATCACTTATAAATGCCGAGGTGAAGGGGACAAGCCACTGGTGACCGGCGGTTTCCATAAAGAGATAGATGAATATGGGATTCATCCCGACAACCGTGAAGAAAAAGGTCCATTTCTTAGATCCTTTTATATCCACAAGCCAGAAGAAAAAGGCAAGGGTCAGCAGGGCCCAGCCACCCGATGCCAATACAAAAGAGGCCGTGCAGATTCTTTTGATAATCGGATCCATGTCGGTCCAGTCGAGCACATATCCTGCCAGCAGTGCAGCTGTGCCGTAAATCAGGAGCACCTGGACCTTTGTCCAGTCCTTTTTTGACGATGCAAGCAATTTCCCGGCCAGTACTCCCCATATAGTATGAGCTGCTGTGGGGATGAAGTTTATGGCCACCCACCCCCCTCCATTATTAATCTTTCCCATAAGAATCATGTCCATGAATGAGCCGAAATTCTGGTCCTTTACAAAGGGCTGGTCATATCCGGGGATGCCGGTATAGCGGTAGAGTGCTTCGCTCAGGATCAGCAGTCCCAATGAGATTAATAGCTGCGTACGGCCGGGCAGCCGCATAATGGCATAGGCAATCAGGATCGTCATTGACAATTGACTGAGCACATTCCATAGCTCCCACACCAGGTGCCCGTTATAGCCAATATGAAGCCCCACACCAAAAGCCAGCAGCAGCAGGCAGCGACGGAGGATATGGAGGGTGATGGATTTTCCTGTATCTCCACGTCCTTCTCTCTTCTTTACCGAGAACCACATGGCCACACCCACAATGAACATGAAGTATGGTTGTATAAGATCCCAGAACCTGAGCCCGTTCCAGGGGTGGTGTTGAAACTGGGTGGCCAGTCCATGCATGAAAGTGCCAGACTCGCTTGCCGCCAGCCATGTATGATACAATCCGGATCCTTCGGCTACCAGGAGAAACATGACAAGGCCTCTGAACAGATCCAGGGAGACCAGTCGTTTGCCGGGGGAACTTTTTTTCATTATATGAGGGTTTTGTATTTGAAAGATAGCTAAAAGTCTTTATTCAGAAAGCGCACTTTAACAGCTGTCCCAAAGAGTGCAAGTGAAATATCAATATGTGTATTGATGGTTGATATATACTGGTCTATTTTTGAATAACCTGGTTTGAATAACTGTATCAAAAGGGTCAAATTATGTTTATTAATCTACATATACCTCTTATATGCAAGCATTATTAGGAGTTTTATATCATTCTGTCGGGGGAATTGCCTCTGGTAGTTTTTACATGCCGTATAATAAGGTTAAGGGCTGGGCCTGGGAAAGTTTTTGGATGTTTGGAGGCCTTTTTTCCTGGTTGATTGTTCCGCCCCTCGCAGCATGGTTAACGGTCCCTGGATTTGCCGAAATCATAGCAGCCACCCCACATAAGGTTATCTTTTTTACCTTATTGATGGGCGTGCTCTGGGGAGTTGGAGGAGCATCTTACGGATTAGGTGTAAGGTACCTGGGTATGTCGCTGGGAAATTCGGTGGCCCTGGGTTTTTGTGCAGCTTTTGGGGCCATTATTCCTTCCATATACTATAGCATCAATCCCATGGAGGGGAAAGTTTCCTTTACCGATATGATGGGTAGCCAGGGAGGACAACTGGTTTTACTGGGTGTAGTTATTTGCCTTGTGGGAATTGCCATCTCGGGGAAGGCAGGTATGATGAAGGAAGGAGAGCTTTCAAAGGAGGCACAGAAGGCCAGTGTTCCTGATTTTAACCTCATGAAAGGACTGGCCGTGGCAGTACTTTCAGGCATCCTTAGTTCATTTTTTAATTTCGGTATTGAAACGGGCAAGCCCATGGCCGAGGCAGCGGTTGCTGCAGGTTACAATCCTCTTTTTCAGAATAATGTCACCTGGGTTGTGATTCTTTGGGGGGGACTTGCCACCAACTTTGTATATACAACCTTTCTGAGTATTAAGAACCGGTCCTATGGTGATTTTGTGAACAGGAGCACACCCATTGTCAGGAACATGATGTTTTCTGCCATGGCTGGTACAACCTGGTTTCTTCAGTTTTTCTTCTACGGGATGGGCGAGAGTAAGCTGGGGAATGGAGCAAGCTCCTGGATTCTTCATATGTCTACCATTATCCTGACTGCCAATTTATGGGGCATATACAGGAAAGAATGGAAGGGCGTTGCAAGAAAAACCAAATTGACAATCACACTGGGTATTGCAGTGATGCTACTTGCCATTGTGCTGGTGGGAATTGGAAATTCACTTTAAGATTTTTGGATGATGAAAATGGTACATAAAGAGACAATTGAAAACTCCTATGCATTGGCAAGGGCCCAGTATGCTTTAATGGGAGTTGATACCGATGCGGTTCTGGAAAGAATGAATGATGTTGTAATAAGCCTGCACTGTTGGCAAAGCGATGATGTGGGGGGCTTTGAAACTCCAGATGCCACCTTGAGCGGAGGAGGAATTCAGGCAACCGGGAATTATCCAGGTAAGGCTACCAACCTTGATGAAATGCGGAAGGATCTTGAAAAGGTTCTGACCCTTCTCCCTGGAAAGCAGCGACTGAACCTGCATGCCATTTATGGCGATTTCCATGGGGAGAAAGTGGACAGGGATCAGATTGAGACAAAGCATTTCCAGGGATGGATTGACTGGTGCAAGAAGCAGGGGATAGGCCTGGATTTTAATGGCACCTTTTTTTCTCATCCCAGGGCTGATTCAGGATTTACACTTTCTTCTAAAAACGAAAGTGACAGGCTTTTCTGGGTTGAACATTTGAAGCGTTGCCGCAGCATTTCGGCCGAGATTGGTAAACAACTGGGGACTCCCTGTGTACATAACACCTGGATTCCGGATGGATCAAAAGATACGCCGGTGGACAGGAATGGACACAGGGCCCTGCTTAAGAAGTCTTTGGATGAAGGCATGTCGACAGCCTATCCTCAAGAATTTATGAAGGACGCTGTAGAGAGTAAGCTGTTTGGAATAGGTGCCGAATCTATGACAGTGGGATCCCATGATTTTTACCTGGGCTATGCCATAAAGAACAATATATTAATTTGCCTGGATAACGGGCATTTCCATCCTACCGAGCAGGTGGGTGATAAAATTTCGGCATGTCTCCAGTTTGTAGATGAAATCCTGCTGCACGTAACAAGGCCTATACGCTGGGATTCGGACCATGTGGTTACTTTGAATGAAGAGATTCAGCTAATTGCTTCCGAGATTGTCAGGAACAATTTTCTGGAACGTGTAAATATCGGACTGGATTTCTTTGATGCTTCTATTAACCGAATCGGGGCCTATGTGGTTGGGACAAGGGCTGCCCAGAAGGCTTTCCTGATTGCTATGCTGGAACCTACGTCCACATTGAAGCAATATGAAGAGTCAGGTCAGAACTTTGAAAGACTGGCCCTTATGGAGGAGCTGAAAACCAAACCATTCGGTGCTGTTTGGGACTATTACTGTTTGAAAGAGGGGGTCCCGGTAGCTGAAAATTATATAAGTGAGATCCAGGCCTACGAAAAGGAAGTGCTTAAAAAGAGATAGCCCGATCAGTACTCCGTAGTCAAATTGTGCAAACAACCTGTTATTTCCCAGCTTGCTTCAACTTCCATTTCTGAATTCGGAGGGTGATCTGCCGGTTTTCGACTTAAAGCATCTGCTGAAATAGTGGATCGAATGAAAACCTACCTGGTAAGCAATTTCCTTGATGCTTAGATCGGAAGATATAAGCAGGTCACGGGCCCGTCTTATTTTCAGATCCAGGTGGTATTGTACAGGTGCGATACCTGTATATTGCTTGAACATCTTGCGGAAATAGGAGTAGCCGATATTCTGATCCCGGGCATATTCCTTGAAGTCGATTTCGACTCCGATATTTTCTCTCATTTCGAAGCATGCATCCCTGATGGTTCGCTCTACCCGTTTATTGGTAAAATTTTTCTGTTTCTCCAGGGATACCATGTAGCCCAGTAGTTTCATTATCATACCGGAGGCCACCTGCTGGAAGCCGGGCTTTTCCTCAAGAATCATCTCGAATATCTTATGGTAGGTGTCAATAAACTCTTCCCGGTTTCCAATCTGCAGAACCGGTTTGAGGACATAGGGACTATCCGCTTTCAGAATATTGCGGGGAATAGCGCCATCAAAACCCACATAATTTTCGGTCCAGCCGGTATTCGTCAGGGGTTTGTACCTGTGCCATGCACCTGGCCTGGATATCAGAAGAGAGCCAGGTTTAATGGAGTAGTTGCTATCATGAGTCTCATAGATGCCCGATCCCCTTGTGATATAGTTGATCTGGAATTCATTGAGGATCCTTCCTTTTTCCCAGGTGAAGTAATAGTCGGATGGGTGTTCGTTGCTGGGGTAGGGTGTCCTGCCCTGAGGGAACGTTAATTTCCCGGCCACATTCAGGTAGATACCCCAGTCCTTATCTTCCTCCCCGGGGTTTAGGTATTTGAAAAAATCCTGCATGGGTATAAATGTATTGAAACAATCTCAAAAAGTGCAACTGTTTTCTCAATTTAGTCATTGATGGCCCAAATGATAAGCCTTATTTTTATAGAATGGCAGATCTAAAAAAGCTTATAAGTATTTCCCGCTTTTACGGGGATAAATCGGAATATGTGATTGCTGGTGGAGGTAATACCTCTTTCAAGGATGAGGAGCGAATCTGGGTCAAGGCCAGTGGTATCCCCCTGGCAGGTATTGATGAAAGTGGTTTTGTTTGTCTTTCCAGGGAGAAGCTTGCTAAAATTGAGACAAGCAAGTATAGCGAAGATCCCGTTTCCAGGGAGGAGGAAGTGAAGGCAGATATGACCAGAGCCATCATTTCGCCCGAGAATTTGAGACCGTCTGTGGAAACTTCCCTGCATAACCTGATCGGGTACACCTTTGTGGTTCATACCCATCCAACCCTCGTGAACGGACTTATGTGTTCGAATTTTGCCAGGGAGGAGGTGGGTATCAGGTTTGGTAAGGATGCGCTTTATGTGGAGTATACAGATCCGGGATTTATTCTATTTAAAAAGCTGCAGGAGCGTATTGATGCCTATATGGATGAGCATGGAAAGTCGCCCCAGATCATCTTCCTTCAAAACCATGGTGTTTTTGTTGGTGCAGATACCATTGAGGAAATCAGGACCCTCTATTCATCCATTGATGAGCGTATCAAAAAGGGGAAAAACCTGATTCTGCCCTCAGTCACAGCAAGTGCGTATAAGTCGGAAGCAGCTGAGGTCATCGACAAGATCTACAGCACAAGAGGATTGCTCAGCACTGCAGTATCTTCTGATCTTGTGCGGCATTTCAGCCAGGATTTGGAACACTACCTGAAGATTTCTTTGCCCTTTTCACCCGATATTATTGTCTATTGCAAATCCAACTATCTTTTTCTTGGAAAAGGAATGGATGTTGAGCTTGTATTTTCGGCCTGTATGCAGTTTGAAGAAACTCATGGATACCCTCCCAGGGTTATTATTGAAGAAGCGGGAGGCCTTATTGCCATTGAGGAGAATCAAAAATCTGTGGAGACTGTCCTGGAAGTGTTTACCGATTTGATGAAGATTAGCTACCTGTCTGAGAATTTTGGCGGTCCCCATTTCATGAGTCCCGAACAGATCCGCTTCATAGACAACTGGGAAGTTGAGCATTACCGAAGGAAGATCGCAAAAGGAGATGGATGATGAGGGAAGAGGTAATCCTTATATTTGATGTAGGAAAGACCAATAAAAAGGTGCTGCTTTTTGACCGGAATCTCAAGCTTTTGTATGAGGAAGAGACCCGCTTTGAAGAGACTGTTGATGATGAAGGATTTCCCTGTGATGATGCTGAACTTCTGGAGACATGGATAAAAGAGTGTTTCCATACCTGGACCCATTCGGATAAATATTTCGTCAGGGGGGTTAATTTTGCTACTTATGGTGCCACCCTGGTTTTCCTGGATGAAAAGGGTAAGCGGATTACTCCCATATATAATTACCTGAAGCCATTAGAAGATAAATGGGTGGAAAGGTTTTATTATTCCCAGGGGGGAGAGAAAGAGTTTTGCCGGAAAACGGCCTCTCCTGCTTTGGGGATGCTCAATTCGGGACTCCAGATTCTCTGGTTAAAAAATTCAAAGCCGGACCTATATAAGAGGGTGTCACATATCCTGCATTTACCTCAATACTTTTCCTACTTGCTAAGCGGCAGGATAGTCTCCGAGCATACTTCCATCGGATGCCATACAGCCATGTGGGATTTTGACAGGATGGAATATCATGGATGGCTCAGTAAAGAGGGCGTGAAGCTGCCCCGGCCGGTCCCCGTCTCAGATACTTCGAAGCTCGGGGAGGAAGGAGCAAGCATTGAATGCGGTGTGGGAATTCATGACAGTTCATCTTCACTGGCTCCCTACCTTCTGGCTGCCATTGATCCCTTCTTGCTGATTTCCACCGGGACCTGGTGCATCAATATGAATCCCTTTAATCCTTCACCGCTTACAGATGCTGAATTAAACCAGGATTGTCTTTGTTATATGGCTGTAAATGGAAACCCGGTAAAATCCTCCAGGTTTTTCCTGGGACATATCCACGATGCTCATGTGGTGGAAATTGAGTCCCATTTCGGGGAAGCTCATGGGAGTTATAAACTTATTCAGCCTGAACCCGATGAGCTGAGGCGCTTGTGGATGGAAGGGGAAGCCCAGCCCGATCTCTTGCAGTGTTCCAGCTACCGAGAGGCCTATGCCTATTTTATGCTTGATTTGACCCGGCAGACAATCAGGTCAGCAAAGCTGGTTATCCGGGAGAATAGCCCGGTTAAGGACATCTATCTGACAGGAGGTTTCGCTAAAAATCCTTTTTTTACTGGCTTTCTCTCTTTGGCCTTTCCCAATTTATCAGTTTTCACCTCGGAAGTGGCAAATGCTACTTCCCTGGGAGCAGCGCTTGTTATTGCAGAAAAGGTTTGGCCTGGCTCTCTGCCTGAGATTGACCTGGGACTGGGCAGGGTAGGCAGGGGTGATTAAAGCATTACATAATGCATAAACTTGAAAGGAATAGAAAAAAGTTTCTGTAGCCTACCACTTAAAGATGGCATCATCCGCTTCCTGAAGTGATGCGGCTATCCAGTCAGCCTCTGATAATTCCTCTTCAGAAAAGGAGGTCGTTAGTGCCAGTACTTTTGCCCCGGCAGCTTTCCCTGCTGTCACGCCGCTGATGGCATCCTCTACTACAAGGCATTCTTCAGGATTGACCCCCAGATTCTCAGCTGCTTTCAGGAAAACATCCGGAGCAGGTTTTTTATGTACGGTGTCCAGTCCGCTTACGATGCTATGAAAGGTCTCCTCAGGAATTCCGATTTCGGCAAGATTGATACTGACTTTGATTGGGTCTGCGCTGGAAGCCACTGCAATTTTCAAGCCCATGGAGAGACATTTTTCAATGAACTCCACTACACCCTCAAAGGCTGTTAGCTTTCCTCTTATCAGCTGCTTAAATATCTCATAGGTACGGGCTTTGTCCTTCTCCAGGTCGAAGGGGATTCCGTTTTTCTCAGCTACACCTCCCAGGTAACGGTTTTCTCCCATACCCGTAAATTCCATGAAGTCGTCGGGCGAAACCGTATAACCTTTCTCCAGGAACATTGCTACCCCTGCTTTTCGGGTAAACTCCTCGGAGTCCAGAAGAACTCCGTCCATGTCAAACAGAACAGCTTTCATTAATAATTTTTAGTGTTGGTCGGGATGTTGTCCCCATTCAAATCTCCTGTCAGGATCAAAATCGGGATTGTGCACCGGAAATTCGGCTTTGCAATCGCTTCTCCAGGCATCCAGAAGTCCCATTAATTCTATTACAACTTCCGGGTTTACCTCACTGAGATCATTTGTTTCACCAATGTCAGTTTCAAGATTGTAAAGGCAGATCTTACCATCACCCAGATGTTGGATCAACTTCCATTTTCCCTTCCGGACTGCGCTTGCAGGTGTGTCGTGGTGATATACCGGATAGTGCCAGTAAATAGCTCTCTCAGGATTATTGTCTTTTCCTTCCATTTCAGGGACCAGGCTAATCCCGTCAAAGACCTGTTCTTCGTTAAGGTCGATCCCGGCCAGATCTGCAAAGGTTGGAAGGAAATCGACGCTGGAAACAAGAGCCTCACTTATTCTTCCCTTTTCCAGGGTGCCGGGCCACCACATAATCATTGGTTCCCGTATTCCACCCTCATAGAGGGTTCCTTTTTCAGCCCGAAGAGGTGCATTCGAACTTGCCACATAGAGAAGCGGGTCGTCCTTATAGAGGTATTGCTTTGATTCAGCAATCAGCGGAATTTCATCGAACCTGCTTATTAGTCCGCCGTTGTCAGAGAAATAGACCACGAGGGTGTTTTCTGCCAAGCCAAGCTCTTCAAGCTTATTCAGAATTCTGCCTACGCTGATGTCTACTTGCTCTACCATGGCGGCATAAACTGCATTGCAGGGGTATCCTGGTACTTTCTCTTTGTCCAGGTATTTCTGAATCAAGCTTGAGTCAGCATCCAGTTGAACATGCACGTCATAGTGTGCCAGGTATAGAAAAAATGGCTTTTCTTTGGAATCCTCTATGAATTTAACTCCCAGATCGGTAAGGGCTTCGGATAATGTTGTTCCCATCTGCACTTCCATGGGGGAACTCATTTTGCTTCCAAAATTAAAGAAACCACCTCCCTGGTAAATATTAGCCACGTCAAATCCCTGTTTTTCAGGATGAAATTCGGAGCCTCCCAGATGCCATTTCCCAAAATAGGCTGTGGCGTATCCGGCTTGTTTCATAATTTCACCAAGGGTTAATATTTCAAGGGGAAGGTGCTGGGTCCTGTTTATGGGTACAATAAGCTCTTCGAAGGGGCGCCAGTGACCTGTGATAAAATCGGTAATGCCCACCCTTGCCGGATATTGTCCACTCATAATGCTGGCCCGGGTTGGGGAGCATACCGGGCATGCAGCATAAGCCTTGGTAAACCGAATGCCATTCTCCGCCATGCGCGTCAGGTTGGGTGCTTCATTGAACTGGTTGACTTTAACAGGAAGATCGGCCCAGCCCATATCATCCAAAGCCTCTCTCTCAGCACGGAGTCCATCTTCATAGAGCTGGTTGCCGTAAACAGGAAGCTCGGACCAGCCCATATCATCGGCAAGGATGAATACAATGTTGGGATTCGACGCGGAAATGGAGTGTTCACTTGTGTTTTTGCATGAGTTGTTTAGCCATAAGAATGTAAGAGAAATAATTATGGCAATGGTGGAGGTCGGCCTGTTCATAAGTGTAAATATAAGAATTTGATCTGTTTTTTATTTCTGCTTAAGGCTGTTTGCGATGGAATTGGTTGCCTTGGCTGGATTGAACCTGGGATCTGTCAGCACCTTTCCATTTAGATTTTCAATTGCATCCAGGATGGCTCTCTGGTGAGCCTTTCTCGTGGTAGTGGTGTATAGGGACATGGTTTTTTTGCCCCTCCCAACTCCCCGGAGGACAGCAATTTGCTGATTTGAATTGTCAAAGAATGTGGCCTTAATCTCTACATCTGTAACTTTGGTTGAAACCGAGATTCCCAAAAGAGCGCTAATCCCCAGCGTCAGGAAAGCTGTCGCAGAACCTGCATTGAATCGGCCTTTTTCATTAAAGTAGATAATACTCATTTCAACCATCCCGGTTTTTTCTTCACCAGGATTTAGGAGTTGTTCCTCCAGGTAGAATTCCAGGAAGCGGACTGCATCCATCACCTTGGTATTGGAAATGTGGCTATAGGAGATTTGTGCCATGGTGTCGTTCCCGATTCCGGTGATTTCAGTGGTATAAAAACTACCATAGGTCTGGTAAGTGGATGAAATCTCCTCCATGTTCACCCGGTAATTCATAGGAGGAAGACGGTACTCATTCTCAAAAGGGAAAGCGTAGACCGACTCCTGGGCAAAGGAAATGTTTGTCAAACCAAGAAAAATGGCCAGAAGGAAAATATGGAATTGTGTTTTCATGGGATACGGTATAGTGAATCAGATCATTCATTAAACCTGCAAATACTGTGCCCCATTTTTAATCAAAACCTTCCTGTAAGACTGTAGTCGGCACATTATTTAGTAATATAATCCGTTTTAAATATAATAAATACGGAATAGGTCCCTGTAAAAACATAATAAATCAGGAATTATATAAAATATTTATATCTTTGAAAAAACATATAGCTATGATTACCAGAACACAAGCAGGGGAAATTGAAAAAATGCTCTTTAAAGGAAAAGCAATTCTGGTGAGTGGTGCACGGCAAGTTGGTAAAACGACAATGCTGGAAAAAATATTACTAAAATACCAGGGAGAGTTGCTGACCATGAATGGAGATGATTTTACCATTCAGAATTTATTGACCAGACCGAATACACAACAAATTAAGCAGATTATTGGGAATAATAAGATTGTATTCATTGATGAGGCACAGCGAATTCCTGAAATAGGACTTACTTCTAAAATTATTGTCGATAAGTTTAAGGATGTTCAGCTTATATTAAGTGGTTCTTCTTCATTTGATTTATATAGCAAGGTGAATGAACCACTTACTGGCAGGAAATGGACTTTTAGCCTTTGGCCAGTTACCTGGGAGGAGTGGCAAAGCCATGTTGGTTATGTGAGGGCAGAACAGGATGTTGAGACTCGTATGGTTTTTGGATTTTACCCAGATGTTTTAAATCATGAAGAAAATCCTGGACAGGTTCTGTCAGAACTCGCGGAGAGTTATTTGTATAAGGATATTTTAATGTATGAAGGTTTGAAAAAACCAACAGCGATTAAAAAATTGCTACAGGCTTTAGCTTTTCAGGTTGGAAGTGAAGTTTCATTGCAAGAGCTGGGTCAGACCGTTGGTGTTGATCCAAAAACCATACATACATATATTGACATTCTGGAGAAAGCCTATATTGTTTTTAGGCTTGCTCCCTTGAGTCGAAACCTAAGAAATGAAATCAAGGCCAGAAACAAAATATATTTCTATGACAATGGCATACGCAATGCGGTAATTGGTCAGCTACAACCATTAGCCATACGTCAGGATATTGATATTTTATGGGAGAATTTTTTGGTAAGTGAAAGAATCAAACAAATTAGTCAGAATAAAGATCTGCGTCAATATTATTTTTGGCGAACAGCTCAGCAACAGGAAGTTGATTTTGTAGAACAAATCAATGGCGCATATTTTGGATATGAATTTAAATGGAGCGAACGAAGGAAAATTAAATTCCCTAAAACCTTTACAAATAGCTACGATTCAGTTAACTACGGAATCAATAGAGCCAATTTCAGAGAATTTGTTTATTTAGGCAAGTAAAGGTTTGTGAGCCAAATCCCTTCCTTTGAAAAGGCGGAAATCACCTTAGTCTGCTTATCAAAACCTTCCTGTAAGGCTGTAGTCGGTGGTGTTGCAATAAATCTGGCTGAAGAAGGAGAAGCCGGGGCGGTTGGTTTCCAGCTTGCGGTCGATCCGAAGGATGGGATGGTTCTTTTTAACCCCAAAATGGTGACGGATCCGTTCATCGGCCGTGATGGCCTGTATCTTCTGCTCTCCTCCTTTAACTTCAATCTGGTAGTTTTTCCTGAGTATGTCAAAGAGGGACTGGTCTTCAAAAGTCCGGGAGGTGAAGCGGGGCAGGTTCAGGTTGGGGATCATTGTAATATCGTAGAAAACAGGTATATCATTGATCAATCTGAGTCTTTCCAGGTAGATACATCCTATACTTTTATCTTTTTCCGTGATTTCGTAGCCAATGGCTTGTTCCCAGCTCCTGATATGGGGTTTTACAATAATATGAGTGGTCAGCTTATCCTGCCCGATGGCTGAAGTGGTTCCCGACAGGGAGAGGATCCCGATGCCCTTGGGCTGCCCCTGAACGATACTGCCTTTTCCCTGGTGCCGAAATATGAAGCCGTCGTTCACCAGCATATCCAGCGCTTTCCTGACCGTTGGACGGGTCAGGTGATGAGCTGCGCACAGTTCATTCTCCGAAGGCAGAAGGTCGCCCCTGGCGTAGGTTCCCTCCTCAATCAGGGTCCTGAGCTTTTCGTACAATTTCCGGTATTGTGGAGCCTCTTTTATTGCCATAAGGCAGTTACCTGATTTGTAAACATATAAAAATTAAGATGTAAAGATAGGTTATGATTCTGAAAAGACAAAATATTCTTATTAAACCATGATATATAACGCACAATAACAGTATGATAAGATAAATTTCAAATAGATTATATATTTTCTTTTTGTAAATAGAAAAATCGTGGTATATTTGTACTTGTATAGACAAGTAAAATAATAATTCAAATGGCTACACCAGTAATAATGCCCAGGCAGGGTCAATCAGTTGAAAGTTGTATTCTTACCGAGTGGTATAAAAATATAGGAGATCAGGTTTCCAGGGGGGACCTGCTTTTTGCTTATGAAACAGACAAAGCCTCATTCGAGGAGGAAGCCCAGGAAGATGGAATCCTGCTGGCCCGCTTTTATGAAGAAGGGGATGAGGTTCCGGTGCTGGTAAATACAGCCGTAATAGGAACCAAAGGTGAGTCAGTGGATGAATATCGTCCCGACGGAGCTGCTGAACATGTACAGGATGAAGAAAAGGCTGAGGAAGAGAAGGTGGAACTTCAGGATCCTGAACCTTCAGTAATTAAAAATGAAATCGTGGAAGAAGAATCTCCCTGTCTGCCCGGAGGAAAATCTGCCATTTCTCCAAGAGCAAGGAAACTTGCCTGTGAGAAACGTATAATGCTTGATGGCATCCAGGGAAGCGGTCCGGGGGGAAGAATCATTGAAAGGGATATCCAGGAAGAGATTAAGAATGGAAAAAGGCTTACCCCGCTGGCCCAGAAAAAAATGGAAGGCGAAGAGCTGGCTGTTCCGGGAACCGGGAAAACCCCGTTCGGAAAGATTACATCCAAAGACCTGGTTGAGCGTTCCGCAGCATCTGCAGCTCCGACACGTTCACAGGTTCAAGTCCAGGCTTCGGGAGATTACAAGGAAATCCCCCTCACCAATGTGCGCAAGCTCATTGCCGGGGCCATGTACAACTCGCTTCAGAATTCAGCCCAGCTGACCCACCACCTGAGTGCCAATGCATCGAAAATGTTGCAGTTGCGCAAAGAAGTGAAGAAGCGTATGAACGAAGGGTATGCAAATATTACCCTTAATGATATGGTGGTTTACGCCGTGATCAGGGCGCTTAAGGTTTATCCCGAAGCAAATGCCCAGTTCCATGACGGAGTTATAAGGCAGTTTAATCATGTAAATATGGGGCTGGCCGTAGATACGGAACGCGGACTCCTGGTACCAGCCCTGCTGGATGCTGATGATTTCTCATTACCCGGTCTGTCCTCCCGCCTTAAAGAACTTGTGGAGGCTGCGCGAAGAGGAAGCGTATCCCCCGACCTGCTTGCCCCTGATATGGCCTCATTTACTATTTCAAACCTGGGAAATTACGGGGTTGAGATGTTTACTCCCGTAATCAACCTGCCACAGGTTGCAATCCTGGGGGTAAATACAATTATCCAGAGGCCCACCGTTATGGAGGATGGCTCTTTCGGATTCCAGCCCTTTATCGGTCTCTCGCTTACCTACGATCACAGGGCCCTGGACGGCGGACCTGCCACCCAATTCCTTGCTGAGATTAAAAACCAGATCGAAAAACTCGGTCCCGAACTCTTATAACACTTTACAGACTTTACAAACTTTACAGACTTTACGAACTTTATAGACTAATACAATGCCAAAAAATCAATTTATCAACCCGGCCGATGTCAGGAAATCCCAAAACCTGAAAATTGGATCAATTCCTGTGAATGTTTATGACAAATCCATGAAAGAGGAATTGTCGCGCTTTTCGAAGGATGAGCTTATCAGGATTTACAGAGATATGGTGATTATCAGGGAGTTTGAAACCATGCTTAACCTTATCAAGACCAAAGAGGAATATAAGGGAATTCCCCATAAGCATCCGGGACCAGCCCACCTTTCCATAGGACAGGAAGCTGCTGCAGTCGGGATGGCTTACAAACTGGGTATTGATGACTTTATATTTGGATCACACCGTTCCCACGGTGAAATCCTTGCAAAGGGATTGTCTGCCATTCAGAAGCTGGATGATGATAGTCTGTACAAGATCATGAAGAATTTTTTCGATGGAACCAATCTTGCCATTGTTGAGAAGGGGCACCAGGGTGATATGAAATCTCTGGCCCGCAAATTCCTCCTCTATGGAACACTGGCTGAAATTTTTGCCCGTGAAACAGGAATTAATAAGGGCCTGGGTGGATCCATGCACGCCTTCTTCACTCCTTTTGGAATTTATCCCAACAATGCCATTGTAGGTGGTTCGGGTGATATTGCAGTGGGTGCGGCACTTTTTAAGAAAGTGAACCGGAAACCGGGTATTGTGGTGGCGAATATTGGTGATGCCTCCCTGGGTTGCGGCCCGGTATGGGAAGGATTAACCTTTGCTGCCATGGATCAGTACCAGGAGCTCTGGGAAGGGGATATGAAAGGTGGATTGCCCATTATTTTCAATATCATGAATAACCAGTATGGTATGGGTGGTCAAACCTGTGGCGAAACGATGGGTTACAGTATTGCAGCCCGCGTAGGTGCAGCTCTGAACCGCGACAGTATGCATGCCGAGAGAGTGGATGGCTATAATCCGCTGGCAGTAATCGATGCCTATGAAAGGAAGATGAAGATCCTGGAAGAGAAAAGAGGTCCGGTTTTCCTGGATGTCCTTACCTACCGTTTTAGCGGACACTCTCCATCAGATTCATCGTCTTACAGGTCTAAGGAAGAAATTGAAGCATGGGAATCGGTTGATTCCATTATTTCCTACGGACTGGAACTGATTTCCTCAGGAGTGGCCGACCAGGCAACGCTTGATCAGATCAAAGAGGAAACAGATGAACTGCTGTTGGGATCCTTTAAACTTTCAATTAATGATGATATCTCTCCCCGCATGAACCTGGTGGAACATCCGGAGATAATTGGAGAGATGATGTTCTCCAACGAATCGGTGGATGCTATGGAGGAGGGCCCCCTGGATACACTGATGACCATGGAAGAGAATCCCAGGGTGAAACAGATTGCCCGAAAAGAAAGATACGCCTATGATGAGAACGGAAAGGCCCATTCGGGAATGAAACAATACCAGTTCCGAGACGGGATTTTCGAAGCAGTTGTGGATCGTTTCTATAAAGATTCAACCCTTGTTGCTTACGGGGAGGAGAACCGTGACTGGGGTGGCGCTTTTGCTGTGTACCGTGGACTCACCGAAGCCTTGCCCTACCATCGTCTCTTTAATTCGCCCATATCGGAAGGTGCGATTGTGGGTACTGCCATCGGATATGGAATGTGTGGCGGACGGGTAATACCCGAGATCATGTATTGTGACTTCCTTGGCCGATCCGGTGATGAGGTATTCAACCAGCTTCCCAAGTGGCAGGCCATGAGTGGAAACCTGATTAAGATGCCCGTAGTACTGCGTGTTTCAGTGGGTTCCAAATACGGGGCTCAGCACTCCCAGGACTGGTCTTCGCTGGTGGCGCATATACCGGGGATCAAGGTTGTATTTCCTGCCACTCCCTATGATGCCAAAGGGCTCATGAACACTGCCATGCAGGGAACAGACCCGGTGATCTATTTCGAGAGTCAGAGGCTTTATGGTATTGGAGAAGAATTCCACAAAGAAGGTGTTCCGGAAGAATATTATGAGATTCCCTTTGGGGAGCCCGATGTGAAACGGGAAGGAGAGGATGTTACCATTCTTACAATTGGCGCAAGCCTTTACAGGGCCATTGAGGCAGCCGATCAGCTCCAGGAGAAATATGGCATGTCGGCCGAAATCATCGATGCCCGCTCACTGGTACCTTTCAATTATGAGCTGGTGCTTAAATCCCTTAAAAAAACGGGTCGCATTGTACTGGTGAGTGATGCCAGTGAAAGAGGTTCCTATCTGAAGGACCTGGCACAGAACATTACAGAGCTTGGATTTGATGACCTGGATGCTCCACCAGTAGTGGTGGGTTCCCGCAACTGGATCACACCTGCTTATGAGCTTGAAGACTTTTTCTTCCCACAGCCAGGCTGGATCATAGATGCCATCCACGAAAGAATCGTACCTCTGAAGGATCATGTATGTACCAATAACTATACCACCGGCGAGAAGATTCGCAGGAGCAAATTGGGTGTTTAAATATAAAAACAGTTTTCATGAGTCAATTTGAACAGTTTCCCGGCAGGGAGGAGTTAATCCTGAAATTCAGGTCAGGAC
The DNA here is from genome assembly GCA_964601975.1 of uncultured Bacteroides sp. Lineage (GTDB taxonomy): Bacteria > Bacteroidota > Bacteroidia > Bacteroidales. The sequence goes on along the minus strand of CAZRPW010000014.1, from coordinate 10,952 downwards.
CGGAAAGTAGTCCGCTGAAAATCAATAACCATATTCATTCTCCCTATTCATTCAGTGCATTTACTGATATTGCTGAGGCAGTGCACATGGCTGCCGGTGAAGATGTAATGGTGCTGGGGATTAATGATTTTTACGTAGCTGATGGATACGATGAATTCATCAGCAGGTGTACGGATCATGGCGTATTTCCCTTGCTGAATATTGAGATGATTGGAATCAACAAGGAGGACCAGCAGCATGGAATACGGGTAAATGATCCCGGGAATCCTGGCCGTACCTATATCAGTGGTAAAGGTCTCTCTTACCCCTTTGAACTGCCTCCCAGCCAGGATGGAAGATTGAAGGGTGTGATTGCCGAGAGCAACAAGCAGGTGGCAGAGATGGTTGGACTCCTGAATCAATGGATGTTGGACCAGGATGTGGGGATTGAAATTTCAGTGGAGGAGATTATGGACAAACTTGCCCATAATCTATTGAGAGAAAGGCATGTGGTAAAGATGCTCAGGCTCAGGCTAGAAGAAAAAGCCGGGGATGATATTGCGTTTTATGCCCTGCTTGAAAAGCTTTATGCAGGTAAACCATCTAAGTGCCAGAGATCAGATATTGCTGGATTGGAGAATGAATTAAGGTCCATGCTTCTGAAGTCAGGCGCTCCGGCTTTTGTTCCGGAGGACGATAAAGCTTTCCTGCCCCTGGAGGAAATTGTGAAAATCATCCGGGTGGCCGGTGGAATTCCCACCTATCCTCTCTTGCTGGATGGTGCTGGTGATCACATTACAGAATTCGAGGATGGAAAGGAACAGCTGTTGGAGAAACTTGTTCAGAGGGGGTTTTCTTCCATAGAATTTATTCCGCTGAGGAATGAGCATGAAATACTGAAGGAATATGTGGAATATTTTTATGAGAATGGCTTTGTGGTATCCTTCGGTACAGAACACAACACCAGTGCCATGTTACCCATAACGGTCAGCTGCAAGGGTGGAGTAGAGCTGGATGAAAGCCTGAAGACTATATCCTTCAGGGGTGCAGCCTATGTGGCTGCTCACCAGTACCTTGTTGCTATGGAGGGTCCCGGGTACCAATCCCAGTCAAGGGATGAGATGGAACTGCTGGGTGAAGCCCTGTTTAAGTATTACTTTGATACTATCAATCCTTCATTCGCAAAACAACAGTAAACAAAAGCTATGAGTACTCAAGAAGATAAAATTTTGGAAATTGTACCGGCCATCCGGATGATCATGTCTGGCAGTACACTTAAGTCTGGTAGTTTTGTTCCTGTGGATCAGTTGATTGTTGACGACCCGGAGGAAATGTCAGTAAGGCTGGGGAGAAGCGTCACCGTGTTTAAAGGGGAGACAGCTGCGATTTTGAAGGAGATTGAAGAGACCAGGGAGGATCTTGGTCAGTATATTTTCATAGAGGAACTGGGACTCCTTGGGCTTTCAGGCAACAAGGCCCAGGTGGAACAGAAACTGGGGACTGTGAGGAAAGAGAGCAGGGGATCGGATCTTCCGGAATCGGTTCCTCTTCCTCAAATACCTAAAGCACTTTACAATAAGGTGATAGCCATTACCGGGGGAGCCATGGGCTATGGTGAAGGAATTGCAAGGAAATTGTTTGCAGAGGGAGCTAATGTGGTATTGATGGATATCAATAAAGAAGCGGGTAAAAACCTGGCTTCGGAGCTTAATGGAAATAAGACTCCCAACAGGGCTTTTTTCCTTTGGACCGATGTGACTGACCTGGAATCGGTGAGAAAGTCTGTGTATGAAACTGTGCTCGAATTCAGCGGTCTGGACGTGATGATTTCAAATGCAGGTGTGCTCAAAGCCGGTGCCATTGAAGACATGGAACCGGATGCTTTCGACTTTGTTACCCGGGTTAACTACAATGGTTATTACAATTGTGTGAAGGCTTCTGTCCCTGTGATGAAAGTTCAGAACCGGTATCATCCTTCCTCTTTTACTGATATTATCCAGATAAATTCGAAATCGGGACTTGAAGGAAGTAAGCGTAATTTTGCTTATGCGGGTAGTAAATTTGGCGGGATAGGGCTGATGCATTCTTTTGCCATGGAACTTATGCCCGATCGAATCAAGGTTAATTCGATCTGTCCCGGAAACTTCTTCGAAGGACCACTGTGGTCACATCCGGAAACGGGCCTTTTCTTACAGTACCTGAATGCTGGAAAGGTTCCCGGAGCCAGAACAATTGATGATGTGAAACGTCATTATGAAGCGCTGGTACCCGCCGGAAGGGGTTGTCGTATTGAGGATGTGGTAAAGGCCATTAAATATGTAATTGACCAGGAATACGAAACGGGTCAGGCTGTCCCCGTAACCGGTGGACAGGTAATGTTAAGTTAATTTACATGAATATTGAAGCCGTAATATTTGACCTGGATGGAACACTTGTAGATACCATTGAGGATCTTGCCGATTCTACCAATATGTTGCTGGCAAAGTATCACATTGAACCCCGAACGGTTGATGAATACATCAGTTTTATTGGAAATGGAGCGCGTAAGTTTATTGAAAGCGCCATGGAAGGAAGGGTGGATCAGGAACGCTTGGCAGCTATGGTAAAAGAATTCAAGGAAGTTTACGGAGAAAATCTGCATAACAAGACTTGTGTTTATAAAGGTATTGGGAGGGTTCTGGATGCTTACCAGGAAGCAGGAATAAAAATGGCCATTTTGTCAAATAAACCTCATCACCTGACTTTGAATGTGGTTCGCCATTACCTTTCAGACTGGGAGTTTGAAGTGGTATTCGGACAACGTGAGCAGGTGCCCCGGAAACCGGACCCTGCCGCTGCAAACGAAATATCAGCCATACTGGGAGTGCCAGCTGCCAATACCCTTTTAGTGGGAGATTCCATGGGAGATATGCTCACTGCTGATGCTGCCGGTATGATTCCCGTGGGTGTGAATTGGGGCTATGGGAAACCAGGAGAAGAAATGCTTAATGACCGGCAGGTGATCCTGGATCAGCCTGAAGAATTACTCAGGTTTGTAAATAATTAAGATATTAAATATGAAAACAAAAGCCGTAAGATTACACGGGAAAAATGACCTTAGGGTTGAGGAGTTTGAATTACCCCCTTTGAAGGATGATGAAATCCTGGCAAAGGTAGTGAGCGACAGCCTGTGCATGTCTTCTTATAAAGCAGCCACCCAGGGAACAGATCATAAAAGAATCCCCGATGATGTGGCTGAGAATCCTGTGATTATTGGCCATGAATTTGCCGGAGAAATCCTTGAAGTGGGTTCAAAATGGAAAGGACAATTTAAAGCCGGTGATAAATTTGCCATCCAGCCGGCCCTTAACTATGAAGACGGACCGGTGGGCATACTTAGTGCACCCGGCTATTCGTATCGTTACCTGGGAGGGGATGCCACCAATGTGATTATTCCCAATGAGGTGATGGAGATGAATTGCCTGCTTGTATACAATGGACCGGGTTATTATCCCGCATCCATGGCTGAGCCCTTTTCCTGTGTGATTGGGGCTATGCATGCCAATTACCATACCACCCCAGGCTCCTATATTCACAATATGGAAATTGTGGATGGCGGTAAGATGGCCTTGCTTGCCGGAGTGGGTCCCATGGGACTTGCTGCCATAAACTATGTATTAACTCGTCCCGACCGTAAACCATCACTGATGGTGGTGACTGATATTGACCAGGAAAGGCTGGACAGGGCATCAATGCTCTATTCCCCGGCAAAAGCCAGAGAAAGGGGAATTGAACTCCATTACGTGAATACCTCTGGTACTAAAGATCCCGTGGAGCTCATTAAGGGAATCAATAATGGAGCCGGCTATAATGATGTCTTTGTTTTTGCCCCGGTCGCACCTGTGCTTGAGCAGGCGGATGCCCTTCTTGCCTTTGATGGCTGCCTGAACTTTTTTGCAGGGCCTTCTGATCCTAAATTCAGTGCAAAACTGAATTTCTACAATGTCCATTACGCATTCACCCATATTGTGGGAACCAGTGGGGGAAATACAGACGACATTAAAGAATCACTGGCACTTATGGAAAAGGGCATGGATACCTCCGGTCTGATTACCCATATTGGCGGATTGAATGCAGTCCCCGATGCCACGCTAAGTCTACCCAAAATTCCGGGTGGAAAAAAGCTTATCTATACCCACATGGAGATGCCTCTGACCGCTATTTCAGATTTCAGAAAATTGGGTGAAAAGCATCCTCTGTTCAGCGACCTGGCGGATATTTGCGATCGTCACAACGGATTGTGGTCTGTGGAAGCTGAAGATCTGCTTCTGAAATATTGTGGTTAATCATTAAATGATTAGAGATGTTATATCTTGCAGATACAGCTAATACTGAGGAGCTCAGGAAGCTGTTTGATTATTTCCCCATAGAAGGAGTTACGACGAACCCTACCATTCTGAAGGAGGTGGGTAAACCGCTTTCGGTTATCATTCCCGAACTGATGGAGATTGTGGGTGATAAAATGTTGCATATTCAAATGTACCAGTCCAGGCATCAGGATATTCTTGCTGAAGCCAGGTTCTATAAGAAGCATTTTAAGCTGGGCGATAACTACTATGTAAAGGTGCCCGTTACGGCTGAAGGTTATAAGGCAATGCCCTTGCTTAAAAAGGAAGGTTTTAAGGTCACCGCTACTGCCATTTTCACCCAGCAACAGGCCTTGGTTGCGGCAAGGGCAGGCGCCGATTTTGTGGCTCCCTATGTAAACCGCCTGGATAATATCTCATCCCATGGGATTGAAGTGGTGGGGTATATTGCCGAGAACATCAGGACCTATGGGCTGGACACCAGGGTGCTGGCTGCCAGTTTTAAAACGGTCGACCAGGTGCACCGTGTCAGCCTTCACGGTTGCCATTCGGCAACCATTTCCTTTGAAATTCTGGAGCGTCTCAGGAGTCACCCCATGACCGACATGTCAGTGGATGCCTTCACGGCAGACGGGAAGGGGATTTATGACCTGGACATCCCCGGCCTTGATTAAACAAAACTGTCTGAGTATGGAATTTAAATGGAAAAGATTACAAAATGGCTCCGACATCAGGGGAGTGGCCGTTGAAGGAGTACCGGGTGAAGAAGTAAACCTTGATGAGGCCAGGGTAGAAATCCTGGGAAAGTCATTTTATGAGTGGCTGATTCATAAAGGTCATTCCGATATCTCTTTAGCCGTAGGGATGGATTCCCGGATTTCGGGTTCATCGCTAAAACAAAGCTTCCTGAAAGGATTCAGCACTATGGGAGGAAGGGTTGTGGATTGCGGCCTGGCCTCCACGCCGGCCATGTTTATGGCCACCCGGTTCCCCGAAATGAATGTGCTTTCCGGGGTGATGCTTACTGCCAGCCATCTTCCCTACAACCGAAACGGCTTGAAATTTTTCACCGGAGAGGGAGGACTGAATAAGATAGATATTACGGAAATCCTGGATCTGGCATCTGCCTGTGCATTTAATGATGCGTCAGAACCCGGTGCCATCGAAGAAGCTGATCTGATCTCCCTGTATGCAGGGAATATGGTAGCTAAGATCCGCAAGCAGGTAAACCATCCGGTGAATTTTGATAAACCCTTGAGCGGCCTTAAGATTATTGTTGACGCCGGAAATGGTGCCGGTGGATTTTTCGCCGATAAAGTTTTAGTCCCTCTGGGAGCTGACATTTCGGGTAGCCAGTTCCTGGAGCCAAACGGTATGTTTCCTAACCATGTGCCCAATCCTGAAGACGGGGAGGCCATGGATTCCATCTGCAGGGCTGTAGTGGATCATAAGGCAGACCTGGGAATTATATTTGATACCGATGTGGACAGGGCAGCTGTGGTTGATGCCCAGGGCCAACCAGTAAACAGGAACGCCCTGATTGCCCTGATCTCTTCTATTATACTGGAAGAACACCCCGGAAGTACCATCGTCACGGACTCCATCACATCGGAAGGGCTTGCCAGCTTTATTGAAGAGAAGCTCGGAGGAAAGCATCATCGCTTCAAGAGGGGATATAAGAATGTGATTAATGAATCCATCAGGCTCAATGAGAGCGGTGTGGATTCCTGGATTGCTATAGAGACCTCGGGTCATGCCGCACTGAAGGAAAACTACTTCCTGGATGATGGTGCCTTCCTGGTTGCGAAGGTGCTTGTTAAAGTGGCTCAGCTGCACCTTCGTAATGAAAGCATTAGTGAATTGATCTGTGAGCTGAAGCACCCCTTGAAGAGCGTTGAATACCGACTGAAGATCCAGGATCCTGATTTTGTGAGTTATGGTAATCAGGTGATTGAGGAACTTGCTGCCCATATCATTTCCAACGAAGGATGGGAAGCCGAGAAAAAGAACTACGAGGGAATCCGGGTTCGTTGCAGCAATGAGGATGAAAAGGGTTGGTTTCTGCTACGTCTTTCCCTGCATGATCCTGTGATGCCCCTGAATATTGAATCAGACATTGAAGGAGGTTCGGACAATATAAGGGACAGGTTAAAGGTGCTTCTCTCAGGATTCGGCAGACTGGATATTTCTTCACTCGATTAATTTTTCATGGTATAGCCAAAAGCCAAAAATCGTTGTAATAACTGTGGCTAAGAATGTTTGATTTGGTAAATTTGTGTCTGTAACAAATAATCAACTTGGCAAAAGCATTCACCAAAGTACCGGATAAGGGTGATCCTTCCGATGTTTTACAATTGTTCCCCAGGTTCAATCTGCAGCTTCTTTGTTGCAGGTACTGGTGGTTGAAGCACTGGGAGTTCAGGGAGCTGTCCTTTCCCTACTGGCGGGTTTACCATAACAACCAGATGGGTGCTGTAATAATTTATAATAACAGGGAGTATGACCTGAAACCGGATAAAATCCTTATGATTGCGCCTAATACTTCCTATGCCACCCGATTAGGAGATTTTCCGATTCCTGACCAGGGTTACAGTTTTGAGGGAGGCAGATTGGGAGAAGGTCACAATGAAGAGGAAGCTGCCCCTGAAGGTCGCATCCATCATCTCTTTATTCATTTCAACATCGGAGTACCTTACGATCATGTTTCACCGGGGGTCTTTGAATTCGAGCTTACCGACCACCTGCAGGAAAAGCTGTCAGTTATAAAAAAGCACCTGAATGTAAATTTTGCCAGGTTTAATTTCTACACAGTTCTGGCCATTCAATCTCTTATCTCGGACCTGCTTTCCTTTATCCCCGAATCTAACTGGGACCTGGTGTCAAAAGATAAGAGAATCATCTCCGTATTGAGCCATATTGAAACCAACCTTGACAAGGACTTATCGAATCAGTTCCTGGCCCATCAGGCAAACCTGGCCACCAATGCATTTAATCGCTTATTTACAGAAGAGGTGGGGACCTCTCCGCAGAAGTTTGTAAAGAAGAAACGAATCGATAAAGCCTGTGCGCTCCTCCATCATTCCGATTATTCAATCGAGCATGTAGCTGCCGAAACCGGATTTGCAGATCGTTATCATTTCTCAAAGATCTTTAAGCAGATAACAGAACTATCACCTGCCAGGTACAGGAAAGAGTTCGGTGTGAAATAGACACAAATTGGAAGTTTTTCTCCATAGTCTGATTTGTTTGCTCTCCATATCTTGTAGACCAAATAATCACCTCGAAAATGGCAGGGAATGAATTTACTTGTATTGCAGTTGACATGGGTGCAGGAAGCATCCGGGTAATGCTGGGTGTGATTGATGAAAATGGAATATCCTACAGTGAAATCCATCGATTTACGAATGAGATAATCTCAAGCGAGGGACACGACCGTTGGGATATGGAACACATGGCCGCTGAGATTAAAAAGGGGATTGCCCTGGCCCTGGATGTGCCAGGTGATACTCCGCGGAGTGTTGGAGTGGATTCCTGGGGTGTGGATTTTGTGCATCTCGACGCACAGGGTCGACTGCTTGAAACCCCGGTAGCTTATCGCGACAGCCGGACAGAAGGAATGCAGGAAAAATGGGATGGACTGATGTCCAGGATGGACACATTTGGTCGAACCGGGATTAATTTTTACGTATTTAATACCCTGTTCCAATTACTTTCATTGAAGGATTCAGAACTGATTGAGAAGACTTCCAGGATATTGTTTGTTCCCAGTTATATAAATTATCTTCTGACGGGCAATGCCCATAATGAACTAAGCATTTCCTCTACCTCCCAGATGCTGCGTGTGGAAGGGTACAGCTGGGATCCTGATATCCTGGGAAAGCTGAATCTGAGTAAGGATATACTGGGTGAGGTGATTGCTCCCGGAACCCGGCTCGGACCGGTGAATATTCCCGAGGCAGAAGGTTCAGGGATGGAAGGGATTGCGGTTTGCGGGCATGATACAGCCTGTGTGGTGGCGGCCATTCCTGTGGAGAATCCCAATTTTGCATATATCTCTGCCGGAACCTGGTGTATTGTAGGCGTGGAATCGGAGCAAGCCCTTATAAGTCAGGAGGCCCTGGAGCTGGGGTTCACCAATGAAAGAGGATATAATAACACCTACAGAACCCTGAAGAACATTGTGGGTTTATGGCTGCTGCAGGGATTGAAAAAGCATCTTCCGGAAAACACTTCCTTCACCCGGATGGAAGAAATGACCCGGGAAGGAGCTTCCATCATGCAGGTGATCGATCCCGATGATCCTGGCTTTTATAACCCGGACGATATGAAAGAGGCCTTTGATGTGTATTTCGACCGGACAGGCCAGTCCAGGCCTGGAAATTTCGGAGGCTATTTACTCTGTGCCTATGACAGCCTCTGTTTTTCTTTCAGGTATCACATCGAAAAACTTGAAAAACTCTCAGGGAAGTCCATCGAGGTGCTGCACCTGGTGGGAGGGGGCAGCCAGTCTGATTACCTGAACCAGCGTATTGCCACTATTTGTGGCAGGAAGGTGGTATCGGGACCCGTGGAGGGAGCTACCCTTGGAAACATCCTGATACAGGCGCTTGCAATGGGCAAGATTGAAAATATTCAGGAGGGCAGGAAACTGGTAAGTCAGTGTTATCCTTTAAAGACCTATACAGCCCGGAGGGAATCGAACCTTATTTCGGTACGGTATGAAAACTTCCTGGCTATTAAACGAAATTCTTATAAATAAACATACAATGAGTATAAAAAGATTAATTGGAAGCACCCCGAAGGTGGGGATCAGACCCACCATCGACGGTAGAATGAAGGGTGTTCGGGAATCTCTGGAAGATCAGACCATGAACATGGCTAAAAGTGCTGCTGCCTTGATTGAAACGAATCTAAAGCATCCTGATGGGACAAAAGTAGAGTGTGTGATTGCAGATAGCTGTATCGGGGGGGTAGCTGAATCGGCTGCCACTGCAGAAAAGTTTGCCCTCGAGGGAGTGGGAGTGAGCCTGACCGTTACACCCTGCTGGTGTTACGGTAGTGAGACCATTGACATGGATCCACTGCTTCCCAAGGCCATATGGGGATTCAACGGGACCGAACGACCTGGTGCAGTCTACCTGGCAGCTGCCCTTGCAGGGCATGCTCAGAAAGGATTGCCAGCCTTTGGTATTTACGGAAAGGATGTCCAGGATTCTGATGATACCGAAATTCCTGCAGATGTGAAGGAGAAGATTCTCACCTTCGTGAGGGCCGGTATCGCTGTGGCAAGTATGAAGGGAAAATCCTACCTGTCTATGGGCAGCGTTTCCATGGGTATTGCCGGTTCCATTGTGAATGCTGAATTCTTTGAAGAATACCTGGGAATGAGGTGTGAATATGTGGATATGTCGGAGTTTACCCGCCGCATTGAGGAGGGAATCTTCGATCCCGAAGAGCTCAGTCTGGCCGAGAACTGGATTAAAAAGAATTGTAAAGAGGGCAAAGATTACAATCCGCCAGAAGTGCAGAAATCTGCTGAGAAGAAGGAAGAGGAGTGGAATTTTGTTGCAAAAATGGCCCTGATCGGAAGAGACCTGATGGTGGGTAATCCGAAGCTGAAGGAACTGGGATTTGGTGAAGAGGCTCATGGTCACAATGCTATTGCAGCCGGATTCCAGGGGCAGAGGCAGTGGACCGACCATTTCCCCAATGGGGATTTCATGGAGGCCGTTTTATGTTCCTCTTTTGACTGGAATGGAATTCGTCAGCCCTATATGCTGGCCACCGAGAATGACAGTCTGAACGGTGTTGCTATGCTATTTGGCCACCTGCTCACCGGGGCGGCCCAGGTATTCAGCGATGTGCGTACCTACTGGAGTCCCGAGGCTGTGAAGCGTGTGACCGGGCATGAGCTTACCGGCGATGCCAGGAATGGATTTATCCATTTGATTAACTCAGGGTCTTCGGCACTGGATGGTAGTGGAGAGCAATCCATCAATGGCTTACCGGCCATGAAGCCCTGGTTTGATATTACTGAAAATGAGGCACAGGCCTGCCTGGATAAGACCACATGGGGTGCAGCGGATATTGGCTACTTCAGGGGTGGCGGCTTTTCATCGCTGTTTAATACAAGGGGAGGTATGCCGGTTACCATGAGCCGAATCAATATAATCAAGGGACTGGGACCCGCATTGCAAATAGCTGAAGGCTATACAGTGGATTTGCCCGGGGAGGTTCACTTTACCCTTACCGAGCGCACCAATCCCACATGGCCCACCACCTGGTTTGTTCCGCGTCTGACCGGGCAGGGAAATTTCAGGGATGTTTATTCAGTCATGGCCAACTGGGGCGCTAACCACGGTGCTTTCTCCTATGGACATTTCGGGGCTGAGCTTATGACCCTGGCGGCCATGCTGCGAATCCCGGTCTGCATGCACAATGTACCCGAGGAAAAGGTTTACAGGCCCGCCGCCTGGTCAGCCTTTGGTATGGATAGTGAAGGTTCCGATTACCGGGCCTGTGCTGCATACGGACCTCTTTATAAATAATAGGAATTTTAGTAGTAGTAGTTTTTAGTCAATTGCCGGGTGCCGGAGCTTAGAGAAGCTTCCGGTGCCCGGTTTTTTC
>CAZRPW010000013.1:59633-62683 GCA_964601975.1 uncultured Bacteroides sp. | reverse complement strand
ATTCATATTCATACAAGTGACCGGGTAATTAAAATGAACATGCTTCATTTTCCATCTTCGGACGAAAAACGAATCAAATCTACCCTCAATGCTATTGCTGAGGCGAAAGAACTCAATAGCCAGGACTAGGACCCGGGATAGGTGTATTCAGGGATACCGTCCTTTTGTTCAACCGCGTAGTACATGGCTGCAAAGGAGGTTTTAATCCACATGATTGAAATGAAAATCCCAACGAAAAAGAGGATTAATCCGCCGATGGCGATAAAGAAAGCCATGAGTCCCATCAGAAATATATGTCCGCCATACCCACGGGTCATATTCCAGCTTACCCTGAGCGCCTCCATCACATCCATCTCCTTATCCACCACAAGGTAGGGAACGAAAGCCAGTCGACAGGCAAAAATGATTCCGGGAACAATCAGCATTGCCATTCCAAGTCCAACGATTACCCAAACCACGATGTTTGCAATCACCACATTCCAGTAATTTTTCTGGAAAACTGAAAACATATCCCTGATCTCCACACGTTCACCTCTGACAGATTTCAGGAAGACCCAGCTTGTACCATAGCCAATGGGACCGGCAACGAATAGCCCATAAAGCATACCAAATAAAAACAGGGGAATCATATACCATTCAAAATGTGATTCCTGCCATTTTAATACTCCCATGGGTGTCGACAGAATTGCATAGACAATCCCGATCACCAGTAGTTCCATGAAATAGGTCCCCATCACCCGCCATCCGGTGCTGTAACTTGAGGAAGCATGGGGTACGCTTTCGCTTTCCTGATCGTTATATATCCTTACCATATCTTTCGTATTTAAATGTTATACTCAAATGTAGTGAAGGGGGCATCCCCAACCTACAGACTTAAGTAGTGGTTTTAAATTTCCTACCTAAGTTGGCCTGGATCTGAGCTTCTACCAAAGTTGGATTTCGTATATTGAGCTTACAAGCTTTATGAATGAACGAAGCACTTCGACTCATACTCATTTTTGTACCCCTGGTAGCAGGAGCCATCTCCATTTTTTTTGCCTACCAGCTGATGCGAAGGTACCGGGTGACCTATGTAAGCAGCTACTTCTATTACCTGGTCTTCCTATATATATTCGGATCCTACAGCCTGATCGGGTCCGGAATTCTTGAACACCTACTGGTGAGCATGAAAGCCGATCAGAATACCATACACTCGAGCAGGCTTTTTGCCACCCTCCCTGGAATACCGCTTCTATCTCTTTCACTCTATGCCCTGATCAGGAGTTATACTGAAATGCTTTCAAGGAAGGTCCTGAAGTCTTTTACAATCGCTCACTTCATTATCTCCTTTGCAGGGCTTCTCCTCTATGGATTCTGGGCTGTAAGAATCACCAGGTTTGAGCAGGGAAGCTATACACAATTTATTGCCATTCAGCGATGGGTTTTTACAGGATTACTGATGGGGACCCACCTCTTAATATTCTTGATGTCAATAGCCTTTTCAAGAAAAATGGTGCATCATAAGCGCAGATTTGCACAGATCTCCGGATGGATCTATCTGCTCTACATGATTCTTACCTGCACCGCATTTCAACTCTCCGGATTACATGAAATATTCACCTTCCTGTTTCTTACCTTTTTCATGGCCTGGCATCTGATCCCTATTTTTTTTATGAGCCTTTACCTTGAACAATACCACAGTAATACCAGCACACTCCAGGTAGATTTTGATGTTTTACTGGCATCATTCTCCGAAAAATATGAGATTTCAAAAAGAGAAAAAGATGTGGTACAATTAATCTGTAAAGGCCTGTCAAACCAGGAAATCAGTGAGGCCCTTTTTATCTCTCTGCAGACAGTCAAGGACCACATTCACCGGATCTTCAATAAAACAGGTGTGAAGAACCGTGTACAATTAACCAACCTGTTACGAACGAAATAAAAAGCAATGACTACTCGGGAAAAGGTACTTGAAGTACTGGATGGATTAAACATCAACTATGAAATACATGAGCACCCACCAGTACCCACTGTGGAGGATGCTCTCCCTTACTGGAACAGGATCGATGCCACCCACTGTAAGAACCTTTTTTTCAGAAACCACAAAGGGAACAGACATTATCTTGTCATTCTTCGACACGACCGCCAGTTGAATATCCGGGACCTGGAACAGAGGCTGAAGCAGGGTAAAATTTCCTTTGCCTCACCCAAAAGAATGGAAAAATACCTGGGGCTTACCGGAGGCTCTGTTTCTGTTTTTGGACTTATTAATGACCGGGAAAACCATGTCCACCTATTCCTGGATGAGGCACTTAAAAAAGCGAAAACAATCACATTCCATCCCAATGAGAATACTGCCACAGCAGTAATTTCATTTGACTCTTTTATTGCGTTCCTGGACTGGAGCGGAAATACCTATGAATTTATAAAGCTATATGACACCGAATAACTCACCTAAAAACAACTAAAATGGAAAACAGGAACATGAAACAACACGTTTCCTTCGTGGGCGCACTTCACATCGGATTCGGAATCCTGGGGCTGCTTGGCGCCCTTACCATATTTATAATCTTTAACTTCGCACAGGGTTTTGCGGAAGTGGAAGCAGAACCTTTCGCCAGTGAAATCCTCTCTTTCCTTGGGGGAAGCATCTCACTCGTGATCATGTTTTTTGCCCTCCTGGGAATCATCGGCGGAATTGGCCTGCTTTCCTACAAGAATTGGGCACGGATTCTTGTGCTGATCGTTTCAGCCGTCAATTGCCTGAACATCCCCATCGGAACAGCCAAGGGCATCTACTCCATCTGGGTTCTTATAAACAAAGAAACCATGGAGCTCTTCGACCTATCCTAAGATATAGGTGAAGGATATTCCCATGAGCCACTTTCAGATGTATCAAAGGGATGCTCCGCCGTGGCGGAGCATCCCTTCATCATATATAGAGCTAGTGTTTCTAGTACCTGATCCGTTCCGTATAATGGGTATGGAGCAGTTCGTGTGATTTATGACCCAGGGGCGCACCCAGGAAGTATTTGTAGATCCCGATGAATTCGGGATTCTCATGGGATCTC
>CAZRPW010000013.1:0-59623 GCA_964601975.1 uncultured Bacteroides sp. | reverse complement strand
GATGCCAGTCGCAATAGTACGTGTTGAGGGCGTGTTGATAGGAATGCAGTTTCCCAAGCTCCTCACGCACATATCCTCTGCATAAATGGCTTCGGTACGCTTCCTCCGGATCTCTTCGTTGGTAGGGATGGGTTGACCCCCTCCTCCAAGGCATCCGCCGGGACAGGCCATTACCTCGATGAAGTGCACATTCATCTTTCCACTCTTCACCCCGTCCATCAGCTTCCTGGCATTCACCAGACCGTGGGCCACGGCGCACTGAAGTTCCACTCCATTGAGGAAACTCCATTCTTCCTTGCAATCTTCGAATAGCACGGAAGCCTGCCTTACACCCTCCATTCCGCGAACGGGCATAATATTCAGGTCTTCAAAAGGCACCGGCCTGCCAGTCACAATCTCATAGGCCGTTCTTAGCGCTGCCTCCATTACACCTCCTGTGGCTCCAAAGATTACAGCAGCTCCGCTTGAGCTTCCCATTATAGAGTCGTACTTATCCTCTTTCAGTTTGGCAAAATCAACCCCAGCCTGTTTAATCATCCTTGCAAGCTCACGGGTAGTCAGAACATAGTCCACATCCTTATATCCACTTGATCGCATTTCGGGACGATCTGCTTCATACTTCTTGGCAGTACAGGGCATAATGGATACACTTACAATATCCTTGGGATCCAGGTTCCTGGTCTGCGGGTAATAGGTTTTTGCAAGGGCTCCGAACATTTGCTGTGGCGACTTACAGGTAGATACATTGGGAAGATACTCGGGGAAGGTGTGCTCGATGAACTTGACCCAACCTGGTGAACAGGAGGTAGTCATGGGCAGAGCCACATCGGGGTCCTTATCCACCAGCGCCTTCTTCAACCTGGTTAATAATTCCGTTCCCTCTTCCATAATGGTCAGGTCGGCCGTGAAATCTGTATCCAGCACCGAATCAAAACCAAGCCTTTTCAGGGCAGAAACCATCTGGCCCGTCACCCTGTTACCAGGTTCAAGGCCCAGTTCTTCTCCCAAACCAACCCTTACGGCAGGTGCGGTCTGAACAACCACATGCTTTGTGGGATCGAGGATGGCATCCCATACCTCATCCAGATAGGTTCTCTCGGTGAGCGCACCTGTGGGACAACGATTGATGCACTGACCACAGTTTGTACAAATCACCTCAGCCATGGAAAGATCTTCAAATGTGGAAATCTTTTGCTGGTCTCCCTTGAAGGCAACCGTAAGCGCATTTACACCCTGCAACTGCTCGCAGGTACGTACACAACGCTGACAGCGGATACATTTGCTGTCATCCTTCTGTATGGAAGGAGAAAAACGATCTATCGTATAATCTTTTAGCGTATTAAGATCGATGAAAAGGTGATCGCCTACTGCAAATTCATTGGAAAGATTCTGCAATTCACACATTCCGTTTTTGTAACACTTGGTACAATCGGCATTATGCTCCGAGAGCAGTAGCTCGATTATGTGTTTTCGGGCTGAACGAACTTTCAGGGAGTTGGTCAGGATCTGCATCCCTTCTGCAACCGGTGCAGCACAAGCGGCAACCAGGGATTTCGCTCCCAGTTGTTCAACTACACAGACCCGGCAATTTCCGGCCACACACAGGTCATCGTGATGGCATAAAGTCGGTATCCTGAAATTTAAGTTTTTGGCAGCCTCTAGAATTGTAGTTCCTTCCGGAACTTTTACCTGCATGCCATTAATGGATAAACTTACCATGATATCTTGTTTTTTTAATTTCTCTTAGTAAATGATCTCTTCTTTGAAGTTCTCGACGATGGATCCAAAAGCATTCCCCACCGACTGGCCCAATCCGCACTTGGAAGCCCGCTTCATGGTCTTTGCCAGCTTCACCAGCTCGTCCAGGTACTTGGAGTTTTTCTCCCCGCGCTTCACAGCCTCAACACCCTTTAAAAGCTGCTGACATCCTACCCTGCATGGGGTACATTGTCCGCATGACTCCTCTGTAAAGAAATCAAGGTAGTTGTGAAGTACATTGTACATGGAACGCGAAGAGTTGAACAACTTCATTGAACCTCCGGTTGGAACACCTTCAAATCCAATAATAGTCTCTGCGAACTTCTTCCTGGGTACACAAAAACCTGATGCGCCTCCAACCTGTACAGCCTTGGTATCGCCGTCACCAAAATCATTCACAAATTGATCCACAGTCATACCCAGTTCCAGTTCATAAATACCTGCCTTGGGTGTATCACCAGAGATAGAAAATACCTTTGAACCCCTGGAATCTTTGGTTCCAACCTCTTTGAAATGCTCAGCACCATAAAGCATAATCATCACCGTATGAACCAGCGTCTCCACGTTATTAATGGAAGTGGGTTTCCCAAACAGTCCCGCTTTTGTTGGATAGGGAGGCTTGTTTCGAGGCTCTCCCCTCTTTCCTTCGATAGATTCAAAAAGGGCACTCTCTTCACCACAGATGTACGCACCACTCCCCAGGCGAATCTCGATCCTGAAGTTCTGGTCAAACTCCTGCATGGTTCTGTGAAACTTTAATAATTCTTCATTTAACTTCGGGACCAGAAACTTATACTCACCCCTGAGGTAAACATAACCCAACCTGGCTCCCACAGCCTTTCCGGCAATGGCCATTCCGCAAAATACCTTTCCGGGCACCTGGTCGAGAATTTCCCGATCCTTGAAAGTACCTGGCTCACCCTCATCAGCATTGCATACTATATATTTTACCGGCTCTTCTTCCTGAGCCGTGAATCTCCACTTCATCCCTGTAGGAAATCCGGCTCCACCGCGACCTTTCCGTTCAGAATCCAAAACCTCCTGGCACATGGCTTCGGTTTCCATGTCCACGATCTTCTTAAGGACATCCCTGCATTCGATCTTTTCAAAAATAAGATCTACTCTTTTTACCTGGTTTGCACTCATATTATTGATATTTTTCAGTGATTATTTCTTAATGTAGTCCCGTAAAATTTCAGTCACCTTGGTGGGTGTAAGTTCTGTATAAGGCGTATCGTTAATCAGCATAGCAGGGGCCTTGTGGCACCATCCAATGCAATTTGCCTCGAGTAAACTGAACTTCCGGTCAGGTGTGGTCTCTCCCATCTTCACCTTCAGGATTTCTTCTATGGTGGCCAGAATTTCATTTTTGCCCTTCATGGCACATGAGATGGTCTTACAGATTCGGATCACATATTTTCCCCTGGGTTCGGTATCAAGGAAGGTGTAAAACGTTGCTGTTCCGTATACATCAGCAGCTGATATATCCAGTTCTCGTGCCACATCAATCATATCCTGCTTAGACAGAAACCGGTTTTGAACAACCAGGTCCTGTAGGATGGGAATGAGGCTCTCACGGGACCGGCCATGCTTGTTGGCCAGCTCCTTAACTTGTTCATTTTCAATAATCGTCTCCATGAGCTCAAAGAATGTTTAGTGTAAAGTGTTGGTTTACTGTTAATTGAAACGTTGTTGTTATTTGTTTCACATAAAGAAGGTTTAAAATTATAATTTTGATGTGATTTCTATAACAATAGAGCGCTAATTTTATCTACCATCCATAAATACATATTCATTCTAAATAAAAATAGTACAGTTTTTGCTGCTATTGAACTATTTACACGGCACCATTCTAAATAAGGAATTGTACAAAAATCAAAATAAACTAAGCTTTTAGTTGTTTAACTAATCTTTTAGTTTTATATTTGCAAAAGCGTTTTACTAAAAAGCATAGAAGAAGATGACGATTTTAACCAAAGCAGAAGAACAGGTCATGCAGATCCTTTGGAAAGAGAAGGAAGGATTTGTAAAAGATTTGCTGCAGCATTTCCCAGAACCAAAACCTGCATATAATACGGTATCCACTATTATCAGGATCCTGGAAAAGAAGGGTTTTGTGGAGCACCGCAGCTTTGGAAAATCACACCAGTACTATCCTCTCATCAGTCGCGAACAATACCGAAACGAGCGCTTTTCAAGCCTGATGAAAAACTATTTCAACAACTCCATGCAGCAGGCACTTTCACATTTTGGTAAAAGTGGAAGTATGAATATGAAGGAGGCCGATGAGATTATCCAAATGATGGAGGAATTAAAACGTAAAGCCAAAGATGATGAATAGCCTTTTTGCATACCTGCTGGAACTCAATATTGCGTTGATGATCCTCTTTGCAGCCTATAAGCTATTTTTTGAAAAAGACGGAAACTTCCTTATCAGGAGAATCTATCTCCTGGGAGTGATCATCCTACCCTTGATATTGCCCCTGCTACCCGATGCATTGCGCATGCCCGTCGGAAATATCGCTCCTATTTCCATACA
Organism: uncultured Bacteroides sp.; assembly: GCA_964601975.1. Classification (GTDB taxonomy): domain Bacteria; phylum Bacteroidota; class Bacteroidia; order Bacteroidales. Next base: position 55,326 of record CAZRPW010000013.1, on the reverse strand, counting down.
ACTGGACGGTGTCACCATCATGGGGCAGGGGGAAGCAGCCGAAGCATCAGGTCATTTTTCTGTAAGCAAACTTGCAACAATCATCTACCTGCTGATACTCGCCCTGGGTATTCTGAAATTACTCCTGCAGCTTACCCGCATTAGCATGGCCGCCATCTCCTCCGAACGCATTGCAGTAAACGGAATCACCTTACTTGCAAATCGCAAGTATCACGCTAGCTCCTTTTTCAACCTGATCTTTATCGATCCCGATACCCTTCAAGAGAATTCCATCCCTCATATACTGGAACACGAAAAAACCCATCGTAGAGAATATCACTCCATCGATCGAATTCTGACCGAACTGTTCGTTTTGGTCAACTGGTTCAACCCGGTGGCATGGCTGTTCCGCAGGGCTGTAATCCGGAACCTGGAGTACCTGGCCGATTCGGCCGTACTGAGAAGGGGGACTGATCCACATAAATACCAATTGTCAATATTGAATCAATATATAGGAAGCGCTTCTATTTCGAATCAATTTAGTAGTCAAATTAAAAACCGAATCATCATGCTAAACAAGAATTATAAATTGGGAAGTAGCTGGAAAATAGCCATGCTGATCCCCTTTGCTGCCATTGCCTTCTTTTTTGTATCGTGTACTGAAAAGGACGTAAGCGCAGAAGACCTGAAGACCGAAGAACCCTCTGTTGCCGAGATGGAAGTTTTTTACGTAGTTGACGAGATGCCCACCTTCAATGGTGGGGAACCCATCGATTTCCGTATGCATATTGCCAGGAATCTAAAATACCCCAAGGAGGCTATCGAAGCAGGGGCCGTAGGGAAAATTTTTATCAAATTTATTGTAAATAAAGAGGGGAAAGTAATCGTTCCAGACCAGGAAACCGTTGCCAAAATAGAGGGTAAACCCCTGGATGAAGTGGTGGTTGCAGCATACCGAACCCTTGAAGAGAATGATCCTGCACCAGATGAAAAATACATAAATATGCTTAAGGAGGAAGTAACCCGGGTTGTTTCTGAATCGCCCGACTGGACCCCGGGAAAAAAGGGAGGGAAAAATGTTAATGTGATATTTACTTTCCCTGTAACCTTTGCGCTGCAATAAACGAAAAGCAATGAACGCCGGATAAAGAATCCGGCGTTCATTTTCTCCACATGAAACAACTCCGATTCCTCCTACCGGGTATCATCCTATTCTTAAGTAGCGGCTCTTCCCTTCTCGCACAGGAAAACCTAGCGGAACAATACTATTCCGGGAATTACAGGGAAGTAATCCGACAATGCACTGCCCTGATCGAAGCAGGGGATACAGCCTTTAATACTTATTACCTCCAGGTTCTTTCCGAAGCCCAGCTTGGACAAACTGCCGAGGCGATCCGAACACTGGAACTGGGACTGGAGAGTCACCCGGGTGATATCCGAATGATAAGGATGCTGGCCGGACAACAATTTGATGCCGCTTATTATATTCAAGCACAGGAGAACTATAGCTTCCTGGTTGAAAGAGACAGCACAGATGTTTCTTCATGGCTTAAGCTGGCCGATATTGCCGCCTTCAGGCAAAATAATAACCAGGCAATTGAAGCCCTCAACCAGGTCCTGGCCATGGATTCCATGAACCTTTCCGGCCTTATGAAAATGGGGGATATTCTGAACAGGCTCAACAGTAGTGGAGCTGTTGTCTTTTATCGTAAAGCCTACCTCTTCTATCCGAACAACCAGCAGGCTGCCTATGCCCTGGGAAATCTGAATATCCAGGCAAGAGAGGCATGGAAAAACATCCCCATCTGCGAACATATGCTAAGCATCGATAGCAGCAGTATAAAATTCAGTAAACTACTCGGATATTCCTATTACAAGATGGGAGAGCCGGAAAACGGAGCCCCTTATTTCGAATATGCGAATCAACTGGGCGATTCCACTGTCTTCAGCTTTAAATTCAAAGGAATCTGTCAATACCTGTGTGTAGATTTTGAGTCAGCCATTCAATCTCTCCGGATGGCAGCGGCAAAAGATAGCCTGGATGCCGAAATCTATTTCTTCCTGGGGGCCAGTATGGCAACGACCAAGCAGAAAGAGGAGGCCATGGAACACCTTAATAAATCCTTAAGGCTCATGCAGCCCGACCCAAAGATCAGTTCTCGCATTTATTCCGAGCAGGGAAATCTGAAGCGCCTGGAAGAGGAATATGAAGAGGCCTATGCTTTATACAAACAGGCCTGGGATGTCGATAGTACCAATGTGGCCTCACTTTACTTCATGGCCTCCATCCTGGATAACAGCATGCACAAATCAAAGGAAGCCCTTGTTGATTACCAGCACTACATCGATGCACTCGACCGACAAAGCGATAAGGAACAATCAAGCCAGGGTGTTTCCATAAGGGCCATTGTGGAGGACCGAATCGTCTCCCTGAAAGAAGAATTGTTCTTCAGAGACGAGGAATAACTATCCCGCCTGGGCTTCACCTGTCCCACAGGCCGGGAGTCATCTTGTGAATTCCACATAAAATCACAACATTTGCAGGTACAAAAACGCATGTTATGGATACTCCAATTGTTCACCTGATTCAGGGAATGCTTGCTCCGGGACTGATGATCTCAGCCTGTGGATTGCTCTTACTGGGAATGAATAACAAGTATAGCCTGGTGGTGAACCGCATCCGGCTGCTGAATGAAGAAAAGCGGAAGATCTTTCATATGCAGAAGATCGATGAAATAGAAACCAGCAGACTCAGCAACATTGAGTTGCAAATCTCTCACCTGATCGAAAGAATCTCCCTGGTACGTAACGCCGTTTTTAGCTATTCTATGGCCGTTGCCCTTTTTATAGTCAGCTCGGTCCTGATAGGGGTAACCATCAACAAAAAAACTCCGGGCTTTGACTGGTTGATCATTGCCTTTTTCTACGCAGGAATGCTTGCAGTATTCGTGGGTATTATCTTTGCAGCTATCGAAGTGTGGAAAGGATACCGCATCGTTAAAATCGAAATCTCAGAAGTCTATAAACCCATCGAGTAGTTTTTACTGTATCACAAGCTCCTTCACCACAGACTCATTCCCGATACGGGCCCTTAAGAGGTAGAGTCCGCTTTGCCAGCCCTCCACCGGCAAAATAATATGATGTTCGGCAGGGGGCAATCCGTCATAAACCCTATTCCAGAATCGTCTCCCGGAAGTATCATAGACCTCAACAACCAGGTCTCCTCCCTGATTTAGTACGAAACGAAGCGCGGCTTCTTCACTAGCCGGGTTAGGGAAAATAATCATGTAGTCCAATTGCCTGGGTTGATTCCCCGGATCAATCCCCGTACCCGTATACACAGATCCTTTTAGCTCCCTGCCATCGGGGTAGTTTTTTCCCTCCCTGTTCAGCAGGTAAGATGAAACCCAGTCGGGTCGTGCAGGACGTTTATCACTCCAGAAATATTCCTCCCACTCCTGGTCGGTGAGCCGTTTAAAATTAGGCTGAACCTCCTGGTGAAAGGAGGAGACCGGACCGGCATAGGCCATATACTGTCCGGGGTTACAGGTATTCTCTGCGAGGAAAACCCCCATGTTGATCTTTCCATTCCCCACATGCAACACATTTCCAACCACTGCACCATTCAGCTCTGTGGGCTGTGTGTGTACATCTGCCACCGTAAAATCCATCCACAAACCTTTCTGAATATCAAAATAAAGATCCGTATACCAACCCGAAATCGATGGACCGGAAGACATATAATCATTGATCATGGTTTTCAGGAAGGTGATCTCCACCTCTGAAAGAGCCTGATGCTCCAACTCTTTTTGGACAATGGTTTCCAGCTGTCGCATGATCTCCCCATAATTCTTATAATAGGAGACGATCCTGTCTCTACTTTCTACCTGTACATCTGAAAATACCGTAGTGAAAAAATCTTCAGCATTTTCCGAGAACAGGGCAAGCTGACTATACAAGTCGGGATAGGGTTCCACATAAGTGTAAGGATAGGAGCAACCGGTACCTCCTGTATAGGATTGTTTTCCATACAGGATATTATCATGCCTCAACTGTGCCCAGGATGTAAGCTGGGTATTCAGCTTCTCATGGTGCCAGGCTGTGGTCTGCATGAAGTAGGGCAAGCCCTGTGAAGTGTTCACCGGGTTAATGGCTCTCAGGGCTCCCAACCAGGTGTTGTAGAGTGACTGCTCCCAGAAATTGTCATCATAAGACTCTATCAGGTATTTTTGGGAAGCCATGTTTGAAGCATACTTATAGCTTTCCATTTCATTTTCCAACAATGCCAGGGCATCCTCATTGCCCAAAGCAGCCATGACATCCAATGGGTCGGGAAGGGGCCTCCATATTTTCTCACCTTCAAAAATAATCCGGTCAAATACCACCTCGCTAAATACGTAAGAGTCTACCAGGAATTTCTGGCCAAGCAGCTTGAATGAAACCGGCAGCGCACCAGGATCTGAAGTGTCAGGATCCACAAAGAAAAAATTGGACATGATCTTCTGTCCGTAATCATCCGATCCGTTCAGATCATCCATGAAGGATTTAAAAGTATCATCAGCAAAAAGGTCTGCCGGAGTAGAAAGCTCCTTATCACTTAAAGCTTTCAGTTCGCCCGGTGTCAGATTATCATCGGGCCCCACCATAAAAGAGATAATCTCTTCATGCTTTACCAGGTTCTCCAGTTTACCCGAACCATAGAGAAGTTCATTCAGCAAGAGCGCACCCAGCTGCATCCTTCTCAACTCATCATCGGTCCAATTGGTCTCCCATGGATTGTCCGGAGGAGCCGTCATCAGGAAATCGATTCGCCCCAGCCACATCATTGCCCTGAAATAATTTTCAAGGGTAATGCTTCCATCGCGGGTGTATATTTCCTTATTATAATGCCCCCTGGGGGTGAACTGACTGAAGTCCAGCTTTCGGTCCCTGCTCTCCGTAAAAAGTCTCATATGAGTCATTTCCTCAGCCGCCACTGCCGCCATCACTTCATCAAATTTCTCCTGTGTATCAATCTGAGGAGGAAAATCAATTCCCTCTGAAAGCGAAAGAGCCACCGAAACATAGAGATCCACATCTTTTAATACTTCTGTAAACCTGCCATCTCCTTCATAGCGTGTCTTCATCGCAGGCACATCATCATACATGGCTTTCAGCAACTCCTGCAGGTTGGGTTCCAGGAATTGCCACTCAATGGTTTGAAGAATGGCGTCATAGGAATTGTGAAGGGTGGAAAGAATAAAATCACTGCTCAGAAAAAGCGGGATATCGCTGCTGTAAAGACTAATAAATGCGGAGGCCCAGTCCATAAACTCCAATCGCTCCGACACCATAAATAAATTCTTCTTAAGCAATGACTGTTCAGCGCCTGTGAATAGATAATGACTGTTCAGCGTATCATACCAGGGAATAGTGGACAAATCGACCGGGTATTGCCTGGAGGAATAGTAGGTAGTAAGCGGGGGATGATCACCGATTAATGCTGCTGCCGTATAGTCTTTATGATTCGCCCTGAACTGCATATAAGCCTCACCGGTAAAAAGGCTTTGTGCCTGAAGAAGCTCCTGGCCTGAAAGGAGGATCAGGGTTGAAACAAGGGAGAGTAGAATTCTTTTCATGGCAATGAATTTAGATTACAAGTTACTGAACAGACGAATACTAGCATTATAAAGATGGATTTATTATGCAAAGGGTTGCGCTTCACCGAAAATCCGCTAAAAAAGCCCTATTTTTGTTCAGAAGCACTACAAGATGAAAGAACTACGTAAATATTTTCGCATCAAGGGTACTGCCGAAGAGGTCTATGCCGCCCTGGTCAATCCCTTTTCGATTGCCCTGTGGACCGGAGCTGAAGCTTCCATGAAGGAGGAGGCAGGAAGCGAATTCTCATTGTTTGACGGAGACATCAGTGGGAAGAATCTGGAATTTATCCAGAACCAGAAGATTATTCAGGAATGGTATTTTGGGGAACAGGAAGAGAAATCAATTGTCACCATTACCCTTCGGCCCGACAGGCTCTATACGAAAATTGAACTCCACCACACCAACATTCCAGATGAAGCTTATGAGGACATGGAGCATGGCTGGAACACCTTCTACTTCGGAAGCCTGAAGGAATTCTTCGAAAAATAGGACCCTCCCTGCAAGGAAATAACCTTTTTTTTCCGGATATAATCCGAGGGTGTAACTTTTTCTGAGTCCGCTCCGTCTTACCACCAGATTCACCAAAAATAAAAAACGATGAAAAATATATTTACCGTGATACTGGCTGTTGGCTTTCTGTTTCCACTTATGGCCCAGGAACCTAAAATAGTGGAGGAAGTGGAAGCAGTGGAGGAAGTGGAGGAAGTTGAAATCGTAGAGATAGTAGAGATAGAGGCTGTGGAAGAAGTAGAAGTAGAAGTAGAAGAGGAGGTTGAAATAATAAAGGGGGATACCACAAAAGTAATGGGCAGAGTTGAGGTTATTGAGACACCCAACCAGACCCGGGTGAGCCTTGGGAAAAATGAGGTCATCATTGTAGAAGAAAACGGAGATACGGTGATCGTAGGTCTCGGATCAAAAGGCATCAGTATTGTAGAGGATGACGACGGGGTACAGATCAATGTCCTGAATATGGAAGAGAAGAAAAGTGAAAAATATAAGGAGCGGAAAAAGAAGTTCAATGCGCATTGGGCCGGGTTTGAAGTGGGCCTGAACAACTATCTTACTCCCGGTAACAGCCTTGTGCTTCCTGATGAGGATAAGTTCATGGACCTGAATACGGGGAAGTCCTGGAACTGGAACCTGAATGTGGCAGATTTTGGAATTGGCCTTGGGACCAATTATGTGGGGATTGTATCCGGACTCGGATTTGAGTTTGTCAATTACAATTTCAACGGACAGAACAGCATTATGAAGGAAAACGGAATAGGGGACATTGTAGAATACGCCCCACCCTATGCCGGGTTCATCAATAAATCCAAAATGAACATCACTTACATGACCGTACCCCTGCTTATGGAATTTCAGATCCCTGCCGGCCATCATGACCGGATTCACCTTTCGGTGGGTGTAATCGGAGGTCTAAAGCTCTGGTCCAATACCAAAATAAAATATAATGAGGCAGGAGACAAATCCAAGGAGAAAAACAAAAGTGATTTCAACCTTTCCCCGCTTCGTTGGGGTGTAACAGCCCGGGCAGGATATGGAGGCGTCAGTGTTTTCGCTAACTACTATATGAATTCACTTTTCAAACCGGGAACAGGTCCGGAGTTATATCCTTTCTCGATTGGACTGTCATTCACGCCCTGATCCATATTTTTCAATCTACCGTCCAACCGGCCGGATTCGGGAATTTCTCTCGTCCGGCCGGTTTTTTATGGTTTAAGCGCTTCATGAAAATATTAACTTTGTTGCGAATCAAATCAAATAGAACCATGAGACTCCTGCTCATCAGTAATTCCACCAATGCCGGCGAAGCCTACCTCGACTATCCCAAGTACCGCATCCGCGATTTCCTGGGCAGCAAGCCCGTAAATTGCCTGTTCATTCCCTATGCCGGGGTAAGCATCAGCTTTGATGACTATGAAGCCCGCGTGCAAGAGCGTTTCGCTGAGGTGGGACATACGGCAACATCCATTCATCATGCCTCCGATCCGGTAAAAGCAGTGGAAGAGGCTGAGGCCATTGTTGTGGGAGGTGGTAATACCTTTCAGCTGATTAAGATGATACAGGACAATGGCTTAATTGAACCTGTAAGGAAGAAAATTATGGCAGGAACGCCTTTCATTGGCTGGAGTGCCGGAAGTAATGTCTGCTGTCCCACCATTCGCACCACCAATGACATGCCCATCCTGGAACCCGATAGTTTTTCAGCCTTCAACCTGGTTCCTTTTCAGATCAATCCTCACTACACGGATAAGAATCCTCCCGGACATGCCGGGGAGACACGGGAAGACCGTATCATGGAATACCTGGCAGCCAATAAAAACGACACGGTTCTTGGCCTGCGGGAGGGATGTATGTTCCTTGTAGAGGGTCCAACCATGAAACTTATCGGGGATCTTCCTGTTCGTCTTTTCCGCTATGACAAACGCCCCGAGGAGCTGGATAACAATTATGATTTCAGTACTTTCCTTAGATAAAAATGAGGCAAAGGCTAAGAACCATATTTGAATACCTGGCAGCATTTGTGGTAATTATATTGCTGTTGCTTACCATTACCGGTGTGGTAGTGGTAAAGTTTTACGGAGATGAACTCGAAGCCCAGGTCATGGAGCAGCTCAATCAGCAGCTCGATACCAAAGCCCAGGTTGATGAGATCTCGGTTAAGGTATTCCATAAATTCCCACATACCTCACTGGTTCTGAAAAATGTAGTCCTGTGGTCCAGTCACAATTGCAATATCAGGGAATTCGAAGGAACCGGGGCTGATACCCTGCTCACCGCCAAATCTGTCAGCCTCAGCTTCAACCTCATCGCCATGGTGCGAAAGAACTTCGAGGTCAGGCAGGTCGATATCAGGGATGGTTCTGTACAACTTTTAACCGATACCCGGGGAGAAGGCAACTATAAAATGCTGAAAAAACAAGGGGGGGGGAAAGGCGCCCCGGGTGCAATAGATATTTCTCAACTTAAAATATCAGGTTTTGATATCCTGATGGTGAACCTGGCCAAGCAAATTAATGCAGAAGCCAGACTCGAGCTCCTTGAATTCAATGGCAGGTTCTCGGGAGGACATAGCCAGATTAAAGGATCGATGAAAGCCTACCTCCAGGAAGTAAGCAATAAAGGAATTCTTTATGCTTCTCAGCGGAATGTTGAAGCCCGGCTAAATATGGATGTCCAGGATTCTGTTTTTACCCTAAATGCCGGTCAGCTCCAACTGGATCGTATTATTGCCGATGTCGACGGAATTATAACCCTGCACAGGGGCTCCGGTGTTGAATTGGGATTGATCGCGGCAGCACGGAACCTTGAAATACACGAAGTGCTTGACCTTCTCCCAAAGAAGATGAGTAAGCCTGTCCAGGAGATCCGGGGGAATGGAATCCTTCAACTTTATACACGAATTTCGGGAATGGTAACCTCCACCAGGACTCCCAGCATTGAAGCTGACTTTCAGACCACCAATGCCAACCTGAGCTGGGAAAAGCTTCCTTTTTCAATGAAAAGCCTGAATCTGTCTGGCAGCTATTCGAACGGTGGGCAATTTAACCCGATGACCACAAACCTTACCCTTGAATCGTTCAGTGCTGTCATTGGCAAGGATCACTTTTCCGGGAAGGGGCAGATTTACAATTTTTTCGATCCTACTTTCTCCTTCGACCTCAAGGGCGATCTCCATCCCGAGCAATGGCTTGCCTGGTATCCATCCATCCCGATTGACCAGGCAGAAGGAAATGTTGCTACAGACATCCGTGTAAAGGGCTCCTATGACCGGCAAAAACCCAGGGGTGAGAAATTCCTGTCCTTCGACCTTGCCGGTGGATTCACCCTGAAGGATGTGTTGCTGAAAATCGCACCTAAAACCACCCCATTTACCGGGCTTAACGGTTCGGTGAAGATTGATAACGATTTCTGGGAACCCACCCTCTCGGGAAACTTCGGCTCTTCCGATTTCAAGATAAACGGAACGGGCTTGAACCTGCTGTCCTACCTGCTTAAGAGAGAGACCCTGGTGGCATCAGCCTCATTCAGATCCGACTTCCTGGATATCCAGGAGATCCTCGACCAATTACCCAAAGACAGTTCCAGCGGGAAGAAAACCTTCCATTTCCCCAAAAACCTGGATCTCAGGCTTGAATTCATTATCAATGATTTTGTAAAGGATAAACTGCTTGCTAAAAATGTCAGGGGGATTGCCCTGTTTGACTCCCCCTCCTTCCGTGTGGATTCCCTGAGTATGCAATCAATGGGAGGTTCCATCAGGGGCTCATTTGGGATGGTGCAGGAAAACAATGGCTCTATCTTTTCAAATGTGGATGCAAGCCTTTACAATCTGGATATCCAGCAATTTTTCAAGGCTTTTAATAACTTCGGACAGAAACAGCTTACCCATGAACATCTGAAAGGTACCCTCTCCGGCACTACCCTTTATTCTTCCAGGTTTGACAGTACCTTCTCCATGTATAAAGAATCAATACTGGGTGAATCCGACATTATCATCCGAAATGGAGAACTAAACAACTTTGCTCCGATCATGGCCCTCTCCAGGTTCGTGGATCTGGAGGAGCTACAGAACATCCGCTTTAATACCCTGGAAAACACCATTCTGATCAAGGATAGCCAGGTCATCATTCCCGTCATGGACATTCGATCCAATGCAATTGATCTTTCAGCCTCTGGAAAACACGGCTTCGATAACCACTATGAATACAGGCTCATGCTGAAATTATCCGATCTATTGTACGGGAAAGCGCGCCGCTCAAAGAATAGTGAGTTTGTGATTGCAGAGGATGAAAACGATACCCGGATCCTCTTTCTGAAAATTTACGATAAGGGTTCCGGATCTAAGGTGGAAATTGACAAGGAAAAAGCAGGGAACAAAATCAGGGAAGATCTAAGAAATGAACGGTCAGAGCTCAAAAATATACTGAAAGAGGAACTCGGTCTATTCAAAAAAGAGGAGGAGGCAGTAAAAACAGAGGAGGAGGCAGTAAAAACAAAGGAAGAAAGTGAAACACTGCGATTTGATTTCTCTGAGGAAACGGATACAATAAGCCATCCAAAAACAGAGATAGGAAGAAGTAAAAAGAAAAAGAAAAAAGAAAAAAGCGATACAGTTCAGAATAAACCCGCCACTAAATTCGTTATAGATGAATAACCCTTAACGCTATTCCGCTTTGGACATTTACAGGAAAAGACAACAGTGGAAAAAGATTCTGTTTTTAGCAGCCGTACTTATCGGTGTGGGATCACTCTGGTACACGAACCGACTTGTAAAACAGATTCAAATAACCGAAAGGCAAAAAATGGAGTTATGGGCCGAAGCGGTCCTTATCATGGACCAGGCTGATTTCGATGACGACCTGGCTTTTCCGTTCTCGGTGATCGAAAGCAACACTCATATTCCTGTTATCCTCACCGATTCAACCGGCCATATCCTTAATAAAAACAATTTCGACCCCGTAAAATCGGAAGATCCTGCCTACATGCAACGCCAGCTTGAACATGCCATGCTGGAAAACGAATCCCTGGTGATCAACCTCGGACCGAATGAGAAACAATATCTTCACTACAGAGACTCCATTTTGCTTCGTACATTGATCTTCTTCCCCTATGTTCAACTGGGTGTTATCGTACTTTTCATCCTGGTCTCCTTTATTGCGTTCAACATTTCTATGAAAGCTGAGCAGAATGAAGTGTGGACCGGCATGTCCAAGGAGACTGCACACCAGCTTGGCACCCCCATCTCCTCACTCATGGGATGGCTGGAGATTCTTAAGCAATCGAAGATTGATCCGACCACCGTGCGTGAAATGGAAAAAGATGCCTCCCGGCTTGAAAAAATTACCGATCGCTTTTCAAAAATCGGCTCTAAACCCACCCTCAAGGAGACCGATCTTTCTGGCATACTGGCCGACAGTCTGGACTATATCCGAAACAGGGGACCGGCAAACATTGAATACCTGCTTGACCTGCCTGAAGAACCCATCCGGGCCAAGTTGAATAATACCCTCTTCGAGTGGGTCATTGAAAACCTTTGCAAAAACGCAACTGATGCCATCGGGGAAAACGGCAGGGTGATTCTTCATGCCGTAGTAACCGACCATCATGTTATAATTGACGTGGAGGATTCAGGAAAAGGGATCGCAAAATCGAAGTTCAAAACCATTTTTAAACCCGGATTTACAACCAAAAGACGTGGGTGGGGGCTCGGACTATCCCTCTCTAAGCGAATTGTAGAGGTTTACCATCACGGTAAAATTTTTGTGCTCTCTTCCGATCCTGGCGAAAGCACCATTATCAGGATTATGATCAAGAAATAGGGAGGAAGCTTCAGCCCCTGTCTACCATGACATAGACCTTGTCTGATCGTCGTACTACCTGTTCCACGGGAAAGGAACAACGGTCTCCTTTAACGGCCTTGTTTACACTACGCTCATCCACCCTGAGTTCCCCGATGGTCATCTCAATGACACCGCTTGTAGGACCCGTAATCATAATCGCGTCACCTACCCGGAGTGCACCTGATTCCACCAGGACTTCGGCCACCCCGATGCGGTCAAAGTAATTGGTCCCCTTACCCACATAGACTTTTTTCCTGGTGGCCCTGGAGCCATATACTTCACTCCATTCGCCCAGACGCTGACCCAGGTAATATCCATCCCAGAATCCCCGGTTAAATACAGCGGACAAGCGTGTTTCCCAGTCCACTATTTTCTCCCTGGTAAAGCTACCGTCAAGGTAGGCATGGATGGCTTCATTATAACAACTGGTAACCGTCTTTACATAGTCGGCCGACCGGGCCCTTCCCTCAATTTTCAGAATGCTTACCCCGGCATCCAGCACCTTATTCAAAAAATGAATGGTTTTCAGATCTTTGGGCGACATTATATACTCATTGTCTATGTCCAACTCCACCTCCCGGTCCTTATCGGTCACCCGGTATCCCCTTCTGCAAACCTGGTAACAATTTCCCCTGTTAGCCGATTGGTTATGTTCATGCAAACTGAGGTAACATTTCCCCGAAGTAGCCATGCAGAGCGCTCCGTGAACGAACATCTCAATCCTGAAGGGTTTACCAGACTTACCCTTTACTCCTTCGAGCCGGATCGCATCATGGATCTCCTTTACCTGTTCCAGATCCAATTCCCTGGCAAGCACTGCCACTTCTGCAAAATTTGAATAAAATTTCAGAGTTTCAATATTGCTAATATTCAACTGTGTTGAGAGATGTACAGGGGCCCCCACGCTGTTACAGTACTGCAATACCGACTGATCGGAGGCAATAATGGCACTCACACCATGTTCCACTGCCTGATCGATAATTTTTCGCATCTGCAGAAGCTCATGATTAAAAACCACCGTATTCACGGTTAAATAACTCTTCATACCGTGCCCCAAAGATTCGGAAACAATCCTGGACAAATCATCACCCGTAAAATTAGCCGACGACCTGGACCGCATGTTAAGCTGTTCGATACCAAAATAAACAGCATCTGCTCCTCCCTGGGCAGCAGCCGACAGGGATTCGTAACTTCCGGCCGGGGCCAGTAATTCAAAATCAGCCCTTTTTTTCATTCAAATAATTTAAAATGAGCGCTGCATTAAAAGCGGGGTCTATCTGGTCCGACTCAATCACTTCGTACTGCTTGTGGTTCTTCTCAAGGGAAAACATATAAGCCTTGTCGTAATAGTGAAGGGTAATCATGGCCGTACTTTTAAATTCAGCCCTGTCAACCGATTCCAGCGCCTCCCGGGCTCTGTCACCACCCAGTCTTTTAGAAATTTTTGCGATGCATTCCTTCAGCTCCCCGGCCTCAAAACCGGCGTAGTGTTTGACCAGATGTGTGGCCCGCAACTCCCTTGAAATGTCCAGGAAAAGGATTCTGCTATCCTTCATCTGCTGATAAAAATCGCCCGGGATCACACAGCGGCCAACATTTCGGCTCTCGTCTTCAATCCAGATATATCGTTCATGATCGAGCCGCGAAATTGCCTGATAAAGATTATTCTCAAACTGTTCGGTGCTGGGTTGGGGATGTTCTCCCAGGGATCCAAATGCGGAACCCTTATGATGAGCCAGTCCCTCCAGGTCGATCATCTGTTCCCCCAATGTTTCCAGGTGAAAAAGTATATCTGTTTTTCCACTACCGGTTCGCCCACCCAGTATCAGCATCTTCAGCGGCTGTTCAAATTGATCGTGAATTAGACTGCGATAAGATTTATACCCACCCTCTAACAGGTAGCAGGTAAGACCCAGGGTTTCGAAGAGCCATACCATGCTTTTACTCCTCATTCCTCCCCTCCAGCAGTGCACCAGTAAGGTTTTACCCTTCCCTGCTTGTTTCTGACCCTCCTTGGCCAGGCTCACCAGTTTTTTCCCGGCAAAATCCAGCCCTTTATACATGGCTGACTCTTTGTTGATCTGCTTATAGGCGGTGCCAACCACTTTTCGCTCTTCGTCAGAAAACAATGGAATGTTTAAGGCTCCCGGAATATGTCCTTGTTCATATTCGGAAGGTGCTCGCACGTCAATCACCGGATATTTAGCCGACAGGGTAAGGAATTGCTTTATTTGTATAACTTCTGCCATACCCCATACATCTATCTAGCGATCCAGAAAACTCCCCAGAATGGACTGGCCTTCCTTCCGTACATTTTTCCCATAGGGTGATATGGCCTGAATCAGTTTCCTGATAGGCATAGACTGTAACCAGACCGTCCCGGTACCACTCAGGGTGGCAAGAAAGATACCTTCACCCCCGAATACCATAGAACGTAAGCTCCCGGAGGTCTCAATATTAAAATCTATTCCGGGCGTATAAGCCACAATACATCCTGTATCTATCTTAAGGGTTTCATTGTTCAGGCGCCGTTCGATTACGGTTCCCCCGGCATGCATGAAGGCCTTACCATCACCCTCCAGTTTCTGCAGGATAAAACCCTCTCCTCCAACCAGTCCACTGCCGATACGCCGGTTCAGCGTAATGCTGATTTTAGTTCCCTTGGCAGCGCAAAGAAATCCATCCTTCTGCACAATCAGGGATCCACCCAGGATCCCTAAATCCACCGGAACAATCTTTCCGGGATAGGGCGCAGCAAAGGCAACGCGCTGTTTCCCTCCTGCCCGATTCGAAAAATGAGTTACAAAAAGAGACTCACCGGTCAAAACTCTTGTCCCGGCCGAAAGAAGCTTGCTCATCATCCCCTGGTTGGGATCCGAGCCATCGCCCATTTTCGTCTCAAAGCTGACCCCCGAATCCATATACATCATGGATCCCGCCTCAGCAATAACCGTCTCCATAGGATCCAACTCAATCTCTACAAGCTGGATATCATCTCCGATGATCCTGTAATCCAATTCGTGTGAATGCATGTTTCTAAATTCTTGTTGAAAATAGTTTTATAAGTAGGTGCTTAATGTTCTCAACCCGGGCAGGCTTCATGACGTAATCATTCATGCCTGCCTCGAAAGCAGCCTTTCTGGTAAGATCATTTTCATCGGCCGACATGGCGATGATAGGAAGGGTATAGCCAGATTTCCGGATCTGACGCGTGGCCTGGTATCCGTCCATTTCGGGCATCAGGAGATCCATGAACACCACATCATATTTCCCCTGTTCCATTCTTTCAACGGCCTCTTTCCCATTTTTGGCAATATCGATTTCATAGCCAATATTTTTGAAAATAGACTGGGCCACCTTCTGATTAATCAGGTTGTCCTCGGCAATGAGAATTGAAAGCTCAGCAGGCAGGGCATTCAGCATATGTTCGAGTCCGCTCCGGTCTTCAATCGCCGGGAAATTTTCAAGCAGGATATCAAAAACCTCTTTGGTTTCAAAGGGTTCAATCAGGTAGTAGTCGATACCGAGCTTGCGACAAGTTTTATAATTCCCGGTTTTATCATTGGAACTAACCAGTATAATGGGATATTTCTTTGTAAGTCCTTTGTTCTGCATCTCCTGTGCCACTGCAAATCCGTCCAGTTGATTTTTATCCACCAGGACCACCAGCTGGTATAGATCTTCCTTTACCTGGATATGATGAATCACACTATCTACAGTACTATCCTGGTAAATTTTTGTGACAACGTTCAGGCCAAACTTCTCCATCATCCTGGCCATCGTGTTCTTCGAAGGATCCGATTCCTTTGTGAGGATCAGGGCGTTGATTTCACTAAATTGAGCAATCTTTTCAAAATTGAAATCCTTTGGAATTCTCTCGTTGGAATAAGCGTCAATTGTAAAGCTGAACTTCGATCCGGGAAATTCCGGATCAGCCGAAATAGCGGAGGGACTTTCGACCCAAATTTCCCCATGCATAAGTTCAACCAGCTGCTTTGCTATGGCAGTTCCCAACCCTGTTCCTCCAAATTTGCGTGTAACCGATCCCCGTGCCTGGGTATAACTTCCGAATATCTCTTTCACTCTGTCCTGTGGGATTCCTATGCCGGAATCCTCCACGGTAAAAAGCAGATTAACCTGCGTTTTATAGGATTCCGTAAGGGTGGTGCCAATCACTATTTTTCCCTTCTCGGTGAATTTTACCGCATTACTCACAAGATTAGAAATTACCTGCCTCAGGCGGAAGGGGTCACCAATGAGTTTGTTTGGAACATCCGGCTTCATTTCTATCTCAAGCTTCAGGCCCTTCTTCTCGGCCAGGGGTCTGAATAGTTCACCCACCAGCTCCAGTTCATCGGAAAGGGTAAAGGGAATTTCCTCCAGCATCATGCGCCCTGCTTCAATTTTGGAGAAGTCCAGAATGTCATTGATGATGGTCATTAAAAGGTCGGCCGACCTTTTTATAACCTCTATTTTACCTTTCAGTTCCTTAGTGGTATTTTGCTCCAATACATTATTCACCATCCCCAGGATGCCATTCATGGGAGTACGGATTTCGTGACTCATGGCAGCAAGGAAATCCGATTTGGCCCTATTAGCAGCCACCTCGCCTTTTCTTGACTTCTCCAGCGGGGATACATCAATAAGGGCAATCAGTCTCAGTTCCTCTCCGCCTATATTTGTAACCTTTTCGGTCCGGAAAATAACTGTCTCTATCCCGTCTTTCTCGTAATAGAGATAGTGGGAATCATCCAGGAAGGGACTGGGGCCGTCACTCAACAAATATTTATTGGATATCAGGAACTGCTTATTGAAATCCTTGCCCACCAGGTTATCAGCCTTTCCCAAAAACAACATCTTTTGTGCCGAACTATTGATATTGCGGATGATGTTCATCTCATCAATGATCATGATGCCCACCGGGTAGTGTTCAATAATCTGCCTCAGGATAATCTCTGATAATTTGAGCCGCTTCTCCATTTTCTTCTGTCTTGCCAGGATGAAAAGCAGGTATACTACCAGCAGGGTAATCATAATCTGGGAAAAAATGGACACCAGCAGGGTACTGAATAGGAAGAACCTGAAAAATTGTCTTTTTTCTACCGAAAACATGATCCCCATTTTCTTTGAATAGATACTGATGGGATAGTAGGCTGTAAGCACCTTCTCTTTAGATCCATCCTCATCGATATACGTATGCTCAACAATACCAACCGCCTCATTTTTAACGCTATCAGTAAGTTCAGACAATTGTTCAATACGGATGGAATCGGAATAAAAGTTGTCCAAAATGATCTCGCCATGGGCATCCAGGATCCATTGCCATGATAAGGTTTTCCCCACAGGATACAGGTTAAATATCTCCCTTGCAAAACGCTCTATGTCCACTTCCACCATCACATTGCCATTGACAACATCCCGACCAAAATAGGGATAGTAATATTTCACGATGCTCCCCTTTTGTTCAACCCGGTGGCGGGAGTTAAGATCAAGCTGATATTTGCGGGGGAAACTATCCACTCTGAAATAGTCACTCTTCCCAAACGTATTATCCGTATCCAGATAAACAGCATAAAAATTCTTCTTATTATCGTATACCGAAATATTCGTGATCAGATCTCTGTACTTTGTATAGAACATACGCAGACTCTGAGTGGCCTCACTGAATTTGCCCGGATCTCCGAAGATTTCTGAATAGGTATACTTACCGAGTTCCTTGTTTATATCGCTTGAGAACTGCAAAAGGGTATTCTCCATATACTCTCCGCAGAGCTGGGACTGCGACATCAGGGTCTCGTTCAGGAAGCTAACATACCGCCTGTTGATATTCAAAAAACTAAGCCCATTCAGTAGCAGAATGACCAGAAGGATCAGTAGAGATATTATATTATTCTTGATCATGAGGATCTTGGCTGTCGAAGCATAAACTTAAAAACTATTTTCCATATGACTGAAAAAAGTTATCGATATTTTCCATCTTCCTCCTCCAGCATCATAAGGTAGTTTAAATACCTTGATTCACTTATGTTTCCGGCATCCACCTCTTCTTTCACCCCACAACCGGGTTCGCTCAGATGGATGCAGTTATGATACTTGCATTTCTTGCTCGCCCTGAATATTTCCGGGAAAAAATGAAAAAGCTCGGTTCTCTCAATATCGATGGTTCCGAATCCCCTGATCCCTGGAGTATCAATGATTCTGATTCCCGACGCCAGCTCAAACATTTCTGCAAAGGTTGTGGTATGCTTTCCGGTTTGATGAGTATCTGAAACCTGTCCTGTTTTCAACCTGAATGAAGGGTCCAGAACATTAATTAAAGTGGACTTCCCAACCCCTGAATTTCCGGAAATGACATTAATATTACCCTTCATTTTTTCTCTTACCTGTTCCAGCCCTTCTTTAGACTGTAAGGATAATCGCATTGAACGATAGCCGATTGAGGAATAAATATATTCCAGCTCCTCAAGCTCCTGTATCTCTTCTTTACCGTATAGATCAGTCTTATTAAAAAGAATAATTACCGGAAGCCTGTAAGCTTCGGCTGATACCAGGAAACGGTCAATAAAAGCCGCATGAGTCTTTGGCGAAACCATGCTGCACATGAGCCAGGCCTGATCCACGTTACTGGCCAGGAGTTGATATTCTTTTGAAAGGTTGGAAGATCTGCGAATAATATAGTTACTACGCGTCCCGATTTGGGTAATCGTCCCGGTATCCTCCTCTCCACCCATTTCAAAGTGGACCCTGTCTCCTACAGCCACCGGATTTGTAGCCCTGATACCCTTCATCCTGAATTTACCCCTTATGTTGCATTGGACAATCCGGCCATCGCCGGTTTTTACAGTATACCTGCTGCCTGTGGATTTTATAACAATTCCTTCTTCTTCCAAAGCGCCTTTTTTTCAAATGTACACAAAAATGGGGCTATGGAGGTAAAAGGGAATTTGTATTCCTCGCTGCACCCGCTCCGCCAAGGCGGACCGGCTAAGGCTCGGAATCCAAATCCCTTATTACCTCATATCAGAAAAACCGGGAAGCTTAGACATCGAAGGTCAATACCCCTTAAGCCCCATATCCGTATGTCAATAAGGTAGAGGGAGATGTATAAAATAATGAGGGAAATAAAAAATACCGCCGGGGGAAAGGCGGTATTATAAGATGGACCCTGCCAGCAGGATTAAAAAAATCAAAGTTTATCTTTAAAACCAGCCAAACTTGAAGCTGAGAAATCCGCCCGGGGAGGAAAAATCGGATGAGGTATAACCGGGAAGATCCACAAAGGAGTAGAGGTTATAAGATGCACCCACTCCCAGTCTGAAAAACTGTGTCAGGTTCATTTCAAGCTCAAGGGTCGGGCACAGCACAAAAATACCATCGGGCCAAAGATTTTCAGGATATGTTTCGCCCCTGACACCCAATTCGCCCCATCCGATCAATGAGGAGATGGCTACGTGAATGGCCCGGTCACCAAAAAGGGAATATCCAAGCCAGAAACCACCATGACTCGCGGTCAGTCTGTCTCCGGGCTGGTACTCAGCTAGCGCTGAGCGGTTTACAGGAATATTGTTTGTGAGGCCAAGACCATAAGCTCCGAAGTAGAAATCTCCCACAAGGATGGCTCCTCCGCCTCCCAGCATGTGCGCAAATTCGCCATCAATGGCAGTAAACTGCATAAACGGGCCTCCCTGTCCCGATATCCTCACCTGGTCGAAATCAACCAGTGTTTTATACTCTTTCTCCTGCGACCATGCAGTCATAGTTATAAGCAGGACCAATCCAAAAAGTGTAAATTTCCTCATGACTTTCGCTATTGATTTTGCTATAAAGACAAACCATCGGCAGGTAGGTTGCACAACCCGGGGATTAATCTGCTTTTTTTACCGGAGTTTCCACCGAAAGCAGGTCTCCCCGGTACCTGAAGCCCGAGACTTTGCCATTTTCATCCCTGGATAGATTCAGGGAAAGATCAGAACCTGCCAGGAAATTTATCCCGTCAATTCCGGCGCTTGCAATTGTAAATAAAGAGATATCCTTCTCCTCTGCAAAATCGCGATATGTCTGCATCAGTCCCTTTTCGGAAATCTGCCGAAAAGATAACTTGTTTGCATTTGTATAAAGTACTGGAAGGACTAAGGGTTCAATCCTATCCTTGCTCGCCTCCTGGGGTATTTTCATAAAACGCTCCTCAAGCATTGCGATTCTCACCGGTCCCGGTCGCAGGCGCTCTTCTTTCACCTTCGGACTAACTGCCTCTATCTTCTCGCCGGACAATTCCGGGGGATCCTGACGCTTTTTGATTGAAAAAATACCCGCTTCTCTGGTCCCGGAAATTATCCCGGATGCGGCCCCGGATTCGGATCTGCCTGAAGGCTCATCCTCTTGCTGGCTGGCCGCTTTCTCCGCCTCAATAGCCTGTTGTTCCAAAGCAGGCTCCGCAGGTATTTCCTGCTCAAGGCTCACAAGCGTTTCTGAAGCGCGCTCTCCCTGGTCGACTGTGAAGACTGCAAAAAACAGGAATATGGCTGCTGCTGCTGCAACTGCACTTATCCATAGTGCCCTCTTTTTTATTACTTTACTTTTTATTAATTCATTTTTTCCTTTAAATATAATAGGTTCTGCTACGAGCCTGGTCTTTTCCCACGCAAGCCACTCCTGCCTTCTTTTAGAATCACCATCCACAAGACGTTGATGATCTTCCACCTGGCGATTTGTTAAATCTCCCTCCATCCTGGCAATTGAAAATAAATCGAAATGCGCTTCCGAAACAACAGAATCCTTGTGGGGAAGTTCCTTTTTGAGACCCGACTTCCCTGAATAGGTAAGCGATTCTGCTTCAAGTACCCAGGGTTCAACTTCATTCAAACCCGTCGCACAGTCAGGATGCAGTAAGAGGAAATCACGAACATGCTGCACCTGCTCAGGAGCCAGCCTCCCCTCGACAAGGTCGAGAAGCCAAACTTCGTAATTATCCCTGTTAATATTCATTTCCCTTTAAATTACTTGTTCCATGCTCCCAATATAATTCTTAAGATAAACCCTGGCCCTGTATATATAGACCTTCACCTGTGATTCCGACAGGCCGGTAATATCTGCAATCTCACGGTAGGAATAGCCTTCGTAATCTCTGAGCATCACCACTGCTTTCTGATCCTCCGGCAAATTACTCACCGCTTTTTCAAGCACCTCTGCCAGATCGGAATAGTGACCCGCGGATGAATACTCCATCAAATCTGCCGGATCAGTCCCGGAATAGCGCTTCTCTTTCCTTATATAATCTATCATGGTATGATAGGCGCTTGTAAACAGGTAGGTTTTTACCTTTAAAGATGACACCCCTTCCAGTTTCATCCAGAGCTTTTCAAAGGTGTCCTGCACAATGTCACCTGACATATCCTCATCCTTCAGGTTCTTCAGAACAAACCTGTAAAGACCATCGGCGTAGGTATCAACTGCCTTGTTGTACTCTTCTACTGTCATTCAATCCCGGGCTTAGTGATCATAAGACGAAGTCGCGAATCGAAAGTTACAGTGAAAAACAAAATAAATCAGATTTTATTTGCATTTGGTATTCCCTTAATATTATCTTTGACCGAACGGTCAGTCATAAACCCATGTCACCACGAACAAAAGAACAATTCGAAAAGATGCGCGAGTCGCGCCGACAGCAGATCATGGATGCAGCACTGGAACTCTTTGCCAGCGAAGGCTATGCCCACTGTTCCATTGCGCAGCTTGCCAAACATGCCGGTATTTCCAAAGGCCTGATGTACAATTATTTCGAAAGTAAAGAGGCCCTCCTGGTGGCCCTTATTGAAGAGGGTCTGGACGACATCCTTTCAGACATAGACCTGGATCACAAAGGAATACTATCTCCCGGGGAGATGGAGGCAATTATAAGAAAGTCCTTTGCCTCCATCCGGGAAAACCAGTCATTCTGGACACTCTACATCAGTATCATTCTTCAACCCAGGGTGAAAGAATTCCTGCAGGGAAAACCTTTCATTCATATGATGGAACGATACGGCCCCATGATGATGGGCTATTTTGTTGAAATGGGTTTTGAAGATCCGGCCCTGGAAATGCTCACATTTTCTGCCATGCTGGAGGGCTTTGGCGTGCTGATGCTCTATGCCTACCCCGGCCTGGAATTTCCTGCCGGCTTGTTGCTTCAATACGAAAACCGGGTCGTCGATATGTTTACCAAGAAATCCATTACAAGCGCATAAAACAAACACCATGAAAATCCGCACGGAAATCCTTACACTCGTTCTTATAGCCATTGTTGTAACTCCGGTCTTTGGTCAGGATCTTACTCCCAGGGAGATTATACAAAAAGCTGATCAAAAATTCAATGGAGAAAAAACCAGCATGGCAGTCATGTCAATGACCATCGTCAGGCCCACCTGGGAACGAACCATCGAATTTAAAAACTGGACCAGTGGCAGGGATTATGCCCTGACCCTGATCACCGCTCCGGCCAAAGAAAAGGGACAGACCTTTTTGAAACGAGAAAATGAAATGTGGAACTGGAACCCCACCATCAGCCGACTCATCAAGCTTCCTCCCTCGATGATGTCCCAGGGCTGGATGGGTTCCGACTATACCAACGATGATATCCTGAAAGAGTCTTCTGTGGTCAACGATTACGAGCATGAACTCATTGGAGAAGAGGAACTGAATGGGCGATTATGTTATAAGATTAAAATGCTTGCCAAAGAAGAGGCCGCTGTTATCTGGGGACACCAGATTCGCTGGATTGATAAAAAGGACTTTCTTTTCCTGAAATCTGAACTCTATGATGAAGATGGTTACCTGGTCCGGACCGAAACCGGATCGGAACTCAAGCTCATGGATGGTCGCCTCGTCACCTCCCGGATCGAACTGGTACCTGCGGAAGAAGAAGGCCAGATGACCATTATCGAGATGAAAGAAATGAAATTCAATGCGCCCATCAAAGAGAGTTTCTTCTCCCAGCAAAGCATGAAACGAGTACGTTAGGTGAAATATGTTAATGATTTAATTATGAATAATTTAAAACTTGCGTGGAGAAATCTGTGGAGGAACAGGCGCCGCACCCTGATCACCTCAGCTTCCATTTTTTTCGCTGTTTTCTTCGCACTGATCATGAGATCCATTCAACTGGGGACCTACGATCACATGTATAAAAATGTAATCGAATCCTATACGGGATATATCCAGGTTCAGCAAAAAGATTTCTGGGATGAAAAGATCATTGACAATACCTTCCCGGCAGAAGCCCCAATGGATAAATGCATACTTGACGACAAAAATGTCGCGGCTACCGTCCCACGCCTGGAATCTTTTGCCCTTGCCTCCAACGGTCCAACCAGCAAGGGTGTCATAGTCATGGGTGTGGATCCCGAAAAAGAAAAATACCTTTCTAAGGTGAGCGACAAACTTGTGAAGTACAGATTATCTCCTGCCGCCATTAAGAAGATTAAAGCAGAAGTAAATATTCCGGAGAAGGTCGGGGAAATGTTGAGCCTGCTTGAAAACAAGTCTTATTCCAGTTCGTCGAGGCTGCAACTGGACCTGGACCTTGAGGATAAAGAAGCATCTGAAGTCCTCCCTCTTATTGAAAAGTACAGCAAATTTGAAAATGGATCCATCCGCATGGGAGAACCCGGAGTCTGGCTGGGGGACAAGCTAAGCGAGTATCTCCATCTGGGCATCGGGGATACCATTGTGCTGATCAGCCAGGGATATCATGGTTCCACAGCAGCAGGTAAATATGAAATCAAGGGTATTGTAAGGCTTCCCCTGCCCGACCTGGACAATAAAATTGTTTATCTGCCCCTGGATGTTTGCCAGGGACTGTTCAATGCCAAAAACATGATCACCTCCCTATCTCTTGCATTGCATCATACGGACGATAAAAGTGTGAATGAGACCGTAGAAAGGCTCAGCAACATCATCCCTGAGGATCAAAAGCTCATGGAATGGAGAGAAATGAATGAGCTGATGGTCTCCCAGATGGATGCGGATAACAAGGGTGGTCAGATCATGCTTGGCATCCTGTACCTTGTAATCGCCTTCGGGGTGTTTGGGACTGTTCTGATGCTGACTGCTGAACGAAAAAGAGAGTTTGGTGTACTGGTGGCCATCGGAATGCAAAAGAAAAAACTGGCCTCGATTATGACCATGGAAATGATCCTCATCGGCATGTTGGGGATTCTGGCCGGGGCCTTTGTGGCATCTTCCCTGATCCTGTATGGAGTTGATCATCCCCTGTTTTTTAAAGGTGAGGCGGCCCTGATGTTTGAGGATATGGGTTTCGAACCTCAAATGGCCTTCTGGCCTATCGACAGCTACTACATTTCTCAAATAATGATTGTAGTTTTCATGGTCCTGCTGTCCATCATCTACCCCACAAGAAAAATATTTGGAATGAAAGTAGTCAACGCCCTGAGAGCATAATACCCTTAGATATGATCTGGAAAACAGCATGGAAAAACGTATGGCGAAACAGGGTCCGCAGCCTCGTGGTGATCAGCTCGGTCACCATCGGGATCTTTGGGGGAATTTTCGCCATAGCCGTTATGAATGGAGCCATTGAGCAAAAGGTGGATTCTGCTCTGAATGAAGAAATCGCCCACATCCATATAAATGACCCCGGCTTCAGGGATAATTACGATATTCAACTGAGTGTAAAGAATCCTGCAGGAGTATTGGAAACTGTCCGAGAAACTCCGGGAGTAGAAGCCTTTACGACCCGGTCCGTGATCACCGGCATGGCCAATACAGCCACAAAAAGTGCCGGGGTACAAATCCTGGGAATAGACCCGGAACAGGAAAAGAAGGTCTTCAGTCTATATGAGAATACCATCCGGGGAACCGGCGATTTTTTTGAAACAGAAAGCAGGTACAAGCGGGTTTATATTGGCAACGAACTTGCCAAAGACCTGAATATAATCCGTTATCGCATTAACCAGTCGGTTCTCGACAGCCTTGCAGCGCGGGGAGTCCCGGCCGAAGTGCTTGAAAAACTTGCCCCATTCTCCGGCTTGCGGTTTAAAAGCGAAAAGTCTTTCAGGAGAGAAATGAAAGAGGTCCTCTCAGTGAAGGAGCAACACGCCTATGCTGCCATCATTAAAGAGGAAGCCTGGTCGTTCAGATCCCGTTCCAAAATGACCCTCACCTTTATAGACAGGGAAGAGATGCAGACAGGGGCAGTATTCCGGATTGCAGGAATTTTTGATATCAAGAACAGTATCTATGAACAGAGCGAGGTACTGGTGCTTAAGAAGGACCTGGACGAACTCACCGGTATGGCAAATGCAGATTATCATCAACTGATTGTCCGCCTGAACGACCTTGAATCCACAGATGAGATCAGCGCTATACTTAAAAACAATTTGCCCGGACTGGAAGTGATGAACTGGAAGGAGATCCAGCCCGATCTGGCCATGATGGCCGGAATGATCACACAGTTTTACGCCATTTTCATGGTCATCATACTGGCTGCCCTGGCATTTGGGATCGTAAACACCATGCTGATGGTGGTGCTCGAACGGACAAAGGAACTTGGAATGTTGACAGCCATAGGCATGAATAAGAAGAAGGTTTTCAATATGATCATGCTTGAATCCATCTTCCTGTCTCTCGTTGGAGGAATAACAGGCATGATCATCAGTAAAATCCTGATCACAGCAACGGGACGTAAAGGAATCAACTTTGCCAGCTACGCCGAAGGATTTGAAGCCATGGGGTACCCGGCACATATATATCCCGTAATATCACCTTCCTTTTTCGTTGTCGTGACCCTGTTAATCATTTTAACAGGAATCCTCTCCTCCATTTATCCGGCCCTGAAAGCCTTGAAGCTGGATCCGTCAGAAGCTTTAAGAACGGAATAGTTATTCCGTTCTTAAAGCTTCTAGTCATTAAAGTCGAAAGTCTGTAAAGTCTGTAAAGTTCGTAAAGTCCATAAAGTCAAAAGTCTGTAAAGAAAAAAGAGATGAAAGTATTAGAGATCAGAGATGTACATAAGATATACAATAGTACGGAGGTAAAAGTGCATGCGGTTAACGGGGTTTCCCTGGATTTTGAAAAAGGTGAATTTGCCGCCATCGTAGGTCCCTCGGGATCGGGGAAAACCACCCTGCTGAATATGATCGGCGGATTGGATAAACCTACCTCGGGAGAAATTTTGGTGGATGATACAAACCTTGCCGGGCTAAAATCCTCGGCATTGATTGATTTTCGTATGCAAAACATTGGTTTCGTCTTCCAGTCCTATAACCTGATCCCCGTTCTGACTGCCAAAGAAAATGTTGAGTTCATCATGAGTCTGCAGAAATGGGATAAAAAAGAAAAGGATGCACGTACCCTGGAACTTCTGAAGGCCGTTGGACTGGAGGACAGGGTGAATAGCAGGCCTTCAAAACTCTCGGGCGGACAGCAGCAAAGGGTTGCTGTGGCAAGGGCGCTTGCCTCCAAGCCCAAATTTGTCCTGGCCGACGAACCCACTGCCAACCTGGACTCCAAATCCACAGAGACCTTGCTCGATATTATGGAACAGTTAAACAAGGAGGAAGGGATCACCTTTATCTTCTCCACACACGATGCCCGGGTAGTAAAAAAAGCCCGGCGTGTGATTACTGTAGAAGACGGAAAGGTTATATCCGACGAACGCAAAAAGTAAGCCTACTGAAGTGAAAAAAACATTTTTTGTCATCTTCCTTTCCCTTCTTTCTCTGGGTGCATTGCATGCCCAGAATAAACTTACAATGGTGGGCTACCTGTCGGATATGCAGTCAGTCTATAAAATGGAAGAACGCTGGCTGTGGGAGAACAGTCTGCAGGACAGGTTCAACCTTATGTACTATCCTAAGGACTGGCTGACAGGCAACCTGCAGTTTCGAAGCCGGATAATCACCGGAAGCACACTGGGGAAAATACCCGGATATTCAAGCTCCCTGGGAAAAGATCCGGGATGGTTGGATATGACCTTCTTTTCTAATGGCAGTCTGGGCGATAGTGCGGGCTATGCCATGGTTTCCACCCTGGACAGATTATGGTTACAGTTTTCATTTGACAAGCTGGAGATCAAGTTAGGAAGGCAGCGAATTAACTGGGGACAAACCTTCGTTTGGAATCCCAATGATATTTTCAATTCCTATTCCTATTTCGAAGTGGATTATCCGGAGCGGCCAGGCGTTGACGCCATGAGGGTACAGTATTACACGGGCGACGCATCCACGTTGGAGCTGGCGGCAAAAATCGACAGTTCAAAGCACGTTACCGCAGCCGGCTATTTCCGTTTCAATGCACAGGGATTTGATTTTCAATTGCTGGGTGGAATATACCAGGCAGAGGATATGGTCCTGGGTGCCGGCTGGAGTGGCAGTTTCGGCCCCCTGTCTTTCCGGGGTGAAATGAGCTATTTCAGAGACCTGGAACAATTCAGAGACACCTCAGGGCACCTGATGGCATCGGCAGGTTTTGATTTTACCTTTTCCAACTCGCTGATGATCCAGCTGGAAGGCCTGTATTCGGCCTTTGCAAAAGAAATGGATCTGCACAATTTTCTCCAGTTCTATTCAGGAACACTGGATGTGAAAAACCTGGGATTCACCGACTGGTCTTTTTTCGCCAATATCTCCTATCCCATCACACCATTACTTACCGGAAGTTTTGCTACTATCTGGTATCCCGAACTCAAAGGAGCCTACCTGGGCCCCTTCATTGACCTCTCTCTTAGAAGCAACCTGGACCTTTCTTTGATACTTCAGTACTTCACAGCAGAGTTTGATAATCCTACCGGACCTGGTATCAGGCAAAACAACACCTTAGGATTTCTGCGTTTGAAGTGGAGCTTTTGATCTTTCACATTCCCTTTTTGCCCTTTTACCAAATTGTTAAAAACTCTCCTCAGACCCCATGTCTATTTACTATTAATTAGTAAATGTCAACCCCTTAGAAAAAACGGGTCATGGAAACAAGTAAGTTTAAAGAAGCAAGGTCCCAGCCGGATTATAAAAACTACCGTTGGGAAAACAAGGTAGTACTCATCACAGAGGATGAGGAAGTGAATTTTTTCTACCTGAAAACCATCTTCAAAAAGACCGAGGCCAGGATTATTCGTGCCAGGAACGGAAAAGAAGCTGTGGATATCATCAGGGAATATGGAGGAGACATCGACCTTGTATTGATGGACCTGAACATGCCGGTTATGGATGGGTATGAAGCCATGAGAATCATCAAGTCCCAGCACCCTGAAATTCCAATCATTGCCCAGACTGCTTACACCCTGACGGAGGACCGCACTAAATGCATGCAGGCAGGCTTTAATGATTATATCTCAAAACCCATTAACCGGCTGGCCCTGTTCCGACTTGTAAACGCAAATCTTTCATGAGAGCAGTCATACAGCGGGTCTCTGATGCCCGTCTTACAATCAATGGACAAGAGAAACCCGGAATGGGAACGGGACTTGTCATCCTGCTTGGCATTGAAGAGTGGGACGAAGAATCAGACATCCAATGGCTTAGCGGAAAAATTTGCAGATTACGGATATTTAATGACCCCGAGGGCGTCATGAATCTTTCAATTGACGATTGCAATGGTGAGATAATGATCGTCAGCCAGTTCACCCTGCATGCCAGCACGCGAAAGGGCAACCGACCCTCCTATATAAAAGCGGCCAAACCGGAAATCGCAATTCCACTGTATGAAAAGTTCATCCGTCAAATGGAGGCCGACCTGGGAAAAAAAGTACTGACTGGAAAATTCGGGGCAGATATGAAGCTAAAACTGACAAACGACGGCCCGGTAACCATCCTGATTGACACAAAAAACAGGGAGTAATGACACTGAAGGAAGCACAGGACCGGGTGGACGAGTGGATTGGGAAATATGGAGTCCGATACTTCAACGAACTAACCAATATGGCGATCCTTACCGAAGAAGTGGGCGAAGTTGCCCGGATCATGGCCCGCCAATACGGTGAACAATCGGCCGGATCGGCCACCATTGGCAGGGAAGCCCTTGCCGATGAACTCGCCGATGTAATATTTGTTCTGATGTGCATCGCCAACCAGACAGGCATTGATCTGGATGAGGCATTCCAAAAGAATATTCAGAAAAAAACCACCAGGGATTTTGACCGTCATCAACAAAATGATAAATTGAGGTAGTGAACTTCAACCTTATGAAGACCTTTACCGATTTTAACATGACTGTCGAATCCGGAGAAATTAAAACGCTCCTTGACCAAATAAGGCAAAACCTGCCCTCCACGGAAGACAAAAAGCTGCTGAAGAAAATCTTTAGCCTCATCGATCTTACTAGCCTCAGTGAAAGAGACAATATTGCGAATATTACACAAATGTGTGAGAAGGTGAACATGCTCTCCGAGGCCTATCCCTCCATGCCCGCGGTGGCTGCAATCTGTGTCTATCCCGAACTGGTGCCTGTTGTAAAAGAACACCTTGTAAATCCGCTTGTCAACATTGCATCCGTTGGAGGAGGTTTTCCTGCTTCCCAAACCTATACCAACATCAAGGTGATGGAAATTGAGCAGGCCATCGGACAGGGAGCGGATGAAATTGACATCGTACTTCCTGTGGGTAAGTTCCTCATGGAAGAGTATGAATACGTGGAACATGAAATTCAGGTTATAAAAGAAAGAATCCGCGAAATCCACCTGAAGGTGATCCTGGAGACCGGGAGCCTGCAGGATTACACCCTTATAAGGAAAGCTTCGTTTCTTGCCATTGGTGCCGGGGCCGATTTTATCAAAACCTCCACTGGAAAAATCCCCGTCGGAGCAACACCAGAGGCCATGATCATCATGTGCCAGGCCATCAATGAATATTACAATAAAACAGGTAAAAAAATTGGCATCAAACCGGCAGGAGGTATTTCAGACGCTGAAACGGCCATCCTATATTATGCCATCGTAGAGGAAATTCTGGGAGAGGATTGGCTAAACTCCGAGAAGTTCAGAATCGGGGCAAGCAGGCTCGCAAACAACCTAATGGCCCTTATTTTTGACCAAGGGCCCGATTTTGGTTACTTTTGATGATACAACCTAGGACTAAATTGCATATATTTGTAAAACAACATTGACGTTCTTATCATACGATCATACAAGCGGTTCCGATAATATTCCATTCTCATAGAGACGGGTTGAATTCCATGGCTTTTTTTCTTCAATATCGGGCCGCTTTTTCTTTTCCCCCTATTTAACAAGCCTGTAGTGAAGATAATCCAGCATAAGCGGGATGTCTTTTTCATTGATGCCATTGCCCACAAGCAAAAAGCGGTCTTCTTCCATGGTTTTCAGAAAATCTTCCATTTCAAACTGCAAATCCCTCAGGGACTGGATGTACATCTCAATAGCATCTCGCTTTTTCCCAAGCGCCCACTGCACGTGTCCGTAGTTTATATAATCGTAATACCCCGGTTTTAGTTCGAATACTTTTTGAAAATATTTTTCCGATTTATCGAGGTCGCCCAGTGCAAAATAACACCAGGCTATGGGCCTAAGGATATTTTGATTCCCTGGATTCAGGTATTCAATTTTGAAATAGTGTTTAAGCGCAGTCTGATAATCTCCCAGCTTCAACTGGCAATACCCCGTAAGAGACTCAATGGTTGTATCATCTGGCTGAAGCGCGGATGCTTTTTCATATACTTCCAGTGCCGATTTGTAATCATTCTGCTTTCGGTAACAAATCCCAAGGTTTTTAAGGGTCCACAGGTTTTGCTCACCGCCGAGAGATATCCGGCTATAGTACTGAATGGCTTTCTTGTAATTCCCCTCCTTCTGATAGCAATACCCGGCCTTCTCCAATAGCTCCCTGTCATTAGATGCATCTGCCAGAAGCATTTTGAAGATATCCTGGGCCTCTTCAAAATGTTCTTTTTCAAAGAGGTATTCGGCAATGTTCCTGGTAATAGAATCATCCTCTGTGATTTCCCTGAAAAAATAGCTGCGGTGGAGATCCACTTTGCCATCAAATACATCCTCAAACTCATTCTTAAAGGGTGAAATCTTAAAAAACCGGTATAGGTCCTGTATGAACTGGATAAATACTGTTCTTCGGGTAAAATCGCCCGATGTGAGCGCTTCATCAGCCAGCATCTCCTGCATGCCTTCCATTTCCATTAAAAATGCACTGGAAAGCATTTTTTTCTGCTCTACAGGAAGATATCTCAGGTTAAGGATAAAACTATACTTATCGCTATTGCAGAGAAAGGGGGTCTTGATGAGCCCATCCACAAATATATCAGGATTAAAAGTATCGCTGCGCTGCGAATAAATATCGGAAAGGTCCGGATTCTCTTTGTGAAAAGGAACCAGCCAGTTGGTAAGCTCATTGAAAAAAGGAAACTGTTTCAAGTGAGCAAAGGTGGTCATATAAACATCCGAACCCTCCATCTGTAACTTCATAAACTCGTCCACTTTCCGATAAAGATCATCCGATTCACTGAACATCGATTGCCAGTCGGGATTTCTCCCCTCCTCCAGCATTTCATCACTGATATCGTCCATTTTTAGCTTCTCCTCCAAATCGGGTCTCAGTTTTGCCATCTCGGGCATCAGGTCTTCCTGTAACTTGCGGCCAATTTCAAGGGTATCGCGGGTACGTATCATCTGAAGTGCAATCTTCTCAAAACTCTGTTCAAGGTTCAGGTCTTCCTTTATAAGCTTCAACCTGTGAATAATATTGGGGTAGAATTCAATCCTGTCGTCATACCTGTACAATAGAATTACAAGGGCAACCACGGCCCTTGCCGAAACTTCCTGGTCCTCTTCACTTGCAAAATCTATAAGCCTGTGTATTTTCTCTTCATCCCAGTACCTCAGGCCGGAAAGAAGAATGCCACTTACAAAAAGCGCCTTTTCGTACCAGAGAAAATCGCGGCACGACAAAATTGTGGCAGAGAGACTGTTCTCTGCTTCATGATACCGGTTACTCAGCCAGAGGTGTCGGAAGATCTCCATAGAGAGACTTCTTCGGCGCTCTTCGTTGACTCCGGGCGAAACCCGGTTTTCATCAATGATCTCATCCAGCTCCCGCTTGAAAGAAAGGTCGTCCATGGTCTCAATCACCTTCCTCCCGGTCAGCTCCTGCTTCTTATCCAGCTCCCTCTTTAAAATATAGGTATGCCACCCCGAATGTTTTTCAATCAGAAGATCCTTCACACGGTCGGCCAGTTCAAGAATGGAGCTAAGTAATTTGTGATAAACCTTATCCCTCTCGGGATCCTGCACTCCTTCAAGCATATAATTAAGCATCTGCTCATAGGTGTGTTCCAGGTGTTCCTGCTGGATGAAAAAATCGCTGAAGCCCGATTCACTCACCAAATCATTGAGCACATCAAGGGCATCTTTTACCCGGTGGGCAGAAACCAGATGACATAAGCGCCGGTAGCGGGTCTTTATTTGCTGGACATTGATCATTCAATAAATATTTCTGAACCCTGTCCAATAATCAAGCCATCCTCCACGGGCGGACAGAATGGCAGAAACATCAGTAGGTCAGAACGTGATAGCCCTTCTTAAGGTATTCTGTAAGGGGAACACCCATTCCCTTTACATCGATCCCCAATTCTCTTAGCTCATCAGCCACTCCGAACATGTTTGCACATGAACTACAAGCCTCCACAATGACCCCGTCGGCTATCATGGCCTTTACCTTATCCTGCAGGGCCTTATCCTCTGCCAGAAGTTTTGAAGAAGAACCCCAAACTATAAGAACCACCTCATCAAACCAGGCATTTTTTTTGGCAGCATGGGTATACATCAGGCATGACTTCTCCGCCACATCCCTGTCGCCCGATACCCACAGTACAGCCAGTTTTTCCTCCGTTGAATTCACAGCCTGTGATTTTAAATCAGAGATACTACCCATGATCAACAAACAAGATACTACAATCCATTTCAAATTCTTCATAGCAGAACTGTTATTGATTAGAAAATCAAATATAGGGTATTGATAATACCAGGGAACTTCAGTGCTACTTCCTGACCAGGGGGTAGACCAAATAGGTATATACCCAGCAGCCAGCACAGAAATTCAGACCGCACTCCAGGAAGGAGAATACAACGAGGGTTCCCCCGATAACCATTGCCAGCAGGGGCATTCCAAGCAGCGAGGCCCCGACTACGATCGATGCAAGCACCAACCCAACGCGCGCAGCAAACATTTTTGGAGCCTTATCGATCCATACAGGCTGGGTTCCAATTGCCCTCACAAAATGAAAAGCCACCCAGCTCAGGGGACTGAATTTATATTTTGTAAAAGCCCGGATGTAAAAATCAAACACCAGGAATACCGGGAACACCGGATTTTTGGTCATAAAAAACAAACCCATGAAAATCAAAACCCCGAAAGCTGTTGCCCTGACCCGGTTCTCATCCACCCTATCGGTCGACACCGGGCATAATAATTGATTAAATTTTGCCATTGTCTCTCCTCCTCTTTATCACCTTAGACGCACAGGTCCGGCTTAACTTACAAATTTAGAAGGTGCAAATTTAGGGAGGCACTCTCGAAACTCTCCATAGATTCCGTTTTTAGGATTTTTTTAACACAATCCTGCATATTAAAGGATCGAAATTTCACTTAATAAATTCCAATCCACTAGCTTTACATCAAGCTAAGCCGACATTAAAGATGCTCGATTACACGATTCTACATATTGACAAGAAGAAGATAAATCCTGATCCTGAGGAACTTTTGAGCTATATGCCTGGCGGAAAGGATGTGATTGACCCACATACGCTTGAATTGAGTAGCTCTCTTTTAGAGCAGTGCCGGGAAATCATGGAGCCCAAAGGGGCTTATGTGGTCCTTGAAGCACTTCCCACAGAAGATATGGAGGAGATCACCACCCGGGAAACAAGATTCCACCCAGGCACAATCATTGTGAAGATGCTAAAAGGCTCCGAGAAGTTCCTGTTTTTTGTGGCAACGGCCGGACCCGGACCGGAACAGCTTTCTAAAAAACTGATGGCAGAGGGACAATACCTGGAGGGATTCCTTGTGGACCTGATCGGTTCTTCCCTGGCAGATGCAGCAGCCCAACATGTTCACGATGTTATCAAAGAGGCCATGGGCCAATCGGGTCTTCTTATAAGTAATCGATACAGCCCCGGATACTGCGGATGGAAAGTGGATGAGCAGCAGAAGCTCTTTTCTTTCTTCCCGGAAGGAATTTGCGGAATCTCACTGACCGAATCATCACTCATGACTCCCATCAAATCGGTAAGCGGCCTTGTGGGGGCCGGCCCCGATGTGAAGTTCAGAGATTATACCTGTGAGATCTGCTCCATGAAAGATTGTTCTTTTCGCCGCACAAGGGCAACTCACGGCTCACTCGCCTGACAGGGTCTTCATTCCAAAATTAAATTTCCCGGAAGGAGTCCGTGCTTCCTCCATAGCTTTTTCAAATTCAGCCACAAGTTCGGGGTGCTCCGAGGCCACATCATGGGCCTCCCGCGGATCGCTGTCCAGCTTATAAAGCTCCAGGGCTCCATGGGGGTCGAGACCCACATTCAGCCTGACAGCCTTCCATTCTCCTTTCAGCATCGCCTGCTTTCCTCCCTGCTCGTGAAATTCCCAGTAGAGATATTCGTGCCTCTTCTGCTCCCCTCCTGTGAGCGTTGGTAAAAATGAAATCCCATCACCCTTGGGTGCTTCAAACCCGGCCAGGTCAGCTACCGTGGGAACCACATCCCAGAATGCCGATATGTGATTGCTCGTGACACCTCCCTGGATATGCCCTGGCCAACTCACCAGCAGGGGCACCCTGATTCCGCCTTCATAGAGATCCCTCTTCACTCCCCTGAGTCCGCCGCTGCTATTGAAAAAACCGGGGTCGGCCCCGCCTTCTTCGTGGGGTCCGTTGTCACTTGTAAACATAACTATCGTGTTTTCAGCAAGACCCAATTCCTCCAGTGTGGCCAGGATCTCTCCCACATAGGCATCGATCCGGTGAACCATGGCTGCAAAAGTAGCATGGGGATGTTCCTGACTACAATACATTGGAATTTTCATCTCCGGGCCATAATCTGCTCCGGGCCTGCCCTTATAAGCTTCCTCGGGAAATTGTCCCAGGTAAGTTTCAAACACCTCATCCCCGGGGACTATCAGCTCTGCATGGGGAATCACAATGGGTACATAAGCAAAAAAAGTGCTGTCCTTATGCTGCCTGATAAAGTCCAGGGTCTTCTCCTGTATCACATCAGGTGCATAGGTGGTGGTAGTGCTCCAGTCGTTTCCCTCCAGGTATACCTTTTTTTCGTTCTCCCAGAGATATTCGGGATAGTAGCGATGGGCATAGCGCTGACAATTATAGCCAAAGAAAGTATCAAAGCCCTGGTTCACCGGGTCTCCTTCCGAACCGGGAAAACCCAGTCCCCATTTCCCAAAGGCCCCGGTCACATAGCCTGCCGACTGAAGCATTTCTGCAATGGTTAAAGCCGAGGCGGGCAGGGGGGCCTGTCCCTCGGGCTGTACTTCCATATTACCACGAATGGGTGTATGACCCGAATGTAGTCCGGTCAGCAGTACAGAACGCGAAGGCGCACACACCGTACAGCCGGCATAATGCCTGGTAAACCGGATCCCATCTTCAGCAAGCCGGTCCAGGTTGGGTGTGGCAAATTTCTCCTGCCCGTAACAACCCAGATCACCATACCCCAGGTCGTCGGCAAGGATGTAAATAATATTTGGAGGAGGCGATGCTTCGTATTGAGAAGTCTGCTGGCTTCCACAGGCTGTCAGCATAAGCCCCGCAAACAGGGAAAAAACTAAAAGGTTTTTTTGAATCATATTTAAGGGTTTTTAAAAAGACTAAGTTAACACATAGCACAAAAACCCCGTACGTGTGTTATCCTTAATTACCAGAAAAAAAACAGAATGGAAGTAGCAGTTGATAAATTGGTTTACGTAGTTGAAGAGCTCAGGCACCTGACCGAATCCACATACGTGTTAAGATTCTCAAGAAACGGAATGCAATTCAAGCCCGGACAACACCTTCTGCTCGGACTACCCGGCAGTAAAGAATTAAGGGAATACTCCATATACAGTGGAATTCATGATGATTATCTGGAGGTACTCATCAAGGAGGTGGATGATGGAGTGGTGAGCAGGCAGTTGAAAAACATTGAGCCTGGAGATCCCGTTAAACTTTTGGGGCCCCGCGGGTTTTTCCTGAACCCGGCTCTGCTGGCCGAAGGTGGGAAATTGCTATTTCTCTCCAGTGGAACAGGCCTGGCTCCTTTTCATAGTTTTGTTAAATCTTACCCAAAGGCCGATTATCAAATAATTCACGGCGTAAGAAACATATCCGAGGCATACGATTCCGGAGACTATAATAAGGAACAATTTACCGTATGTACCTCCCGGGGAAATAAGGGCGATTATGCCGGAAGGATCACCGATTACCTATTAGAGGCCAATCCCGATACTGAATCCCTGGTGTTTCTTTGTGGCAACAGCAACATGATCTATGATGCTATGGATATTCTACGAGCAAAAGGATTTACACAAAAGCAGATAATTACGGAAGTCTATTTCTAGATTGTATAAATTTGCACACATGAAAACAGTCTCATTTAAAACTCTGGGATGCCGCTTGAACCAGTACGAAACCGATGCCCTGGTCACACAGTTTCACCAGGCCGGATACCAGGTGGTCGATTTCTCCTCTGCGGCCGATATCACTGTAATCAACACCTGTACAGTAACCAATCAAAGTGACCAGAAATCCAGGAATACAATCAATCACGCTGCCAGGAAGAACAAAAACGGACTGGTGGTTGTGACCGGATGTATGGCCAATAACCATAAGGAACAGTTGGAGTCCAACGAGCAGATCACCTATGTGGTTGACAACGAAAGGAAGAGTCAGATCGTTCCCCTTGTAGACGCCCATTTCAAGGGAGAGATGGTTCATCCCGACTCATTTTCCCGGGATGTTTTTGGTTTCGAGGCAGTAGACCAAAGCCTGCATACCCGCACCTCCATTAAGATTCAGGACGGATGCGACAATTTCTGCACCTATTGCATTGTACCATCCGTAAGAGGAAGGGCGGTAAGTCGGCCCATCGAACAAATCCTTGATAATGTGCGCAGGGTGGTTGACAACGGTTTTAAAGAGATTGTAATCACCGGCGTAAACATTGGGCGGTATGATCACGGCGGACTCAATATCCAGGGGGCCATTGAACAGGTGCTTGAACTGCCTGGCGACTTCCGGCTCAGAATCTCATCCCTTGAGCCGGATGGCTTTGGACCCGAATTTCACCAATTGTTCAGGCATCCTAAAATGATGCCTCACATGCACCTTTGTATTCAGAGTGGATCAGATCCCATTCTCCTGAAAATGCGACGCATGTACACGGTTAAATCCTTCATGGACATCATCGAAAAATTCCGTAGTGAAATGCCCGATTTCAACTTCACTACCGACGTGATCGTGGGCTTTCCGGGCGAAACAGAGGAAGACTTTGGACTTACCCTTGACCTTGTCAGAGAAGCAAAGTTCAGCCATGTTCATACCTTCCGATACTCGCGGCGACAAGGGACCCGGGCCGACCGGATGGAAGACCAGGTGGAAGAGCGAATCAAGAGCGAAAGAAGCGAGTTGGTAAGGAAGCTAACAGAAGAGAACCGAATCAGCTATATGGAGTCGATGATTGGAAAGCAAGAGCGCGTTCTCGTTGAACGGGTGGATGGTAAAGGTTTGGCCCGTGGCTATGGTGAACACTACCTACCGGTGCATTTCCGCACCGGGGACCAGAGTAGGAATCGCTTTGAGGATATTATCCTTGAAAAAGTTGTCCGCGGTGAAACACCTTATATCTCCGGTTCAATCAAATAATACCTGTCTGACTCATCTCCACCTTTACCCCGAAGGCTGAGGCATATCGACGTACCAGTTCCCTAACATCCAGAGACATCTCTGTGGTGAAATAAATAATTGCCTTACGGCCATCGCCCTGGAATTCTACATCTCCAATTGCCAACTCCAGTCCTAACTCAGCTGCAATCCTGCGGGCTTCCAGCAAACTTTTGCGTTCTTTCTTTTTCGCAGTGAGCCAAAGTTCAAGGTCCTCCCAGGTCGCTCTGCGCAAAATCTTTTTTAATTTAGAAATATCACCAGCCTCTGACTCCTGTTCAAACTTTTTTCCGGCAAGCTTTCCTGAAAGTGAAACTGTTCCCAGGTCGTATCCCCCCTCTGTTTCCACAACAATGCGGTCATCCTTTGCGAGTTCAAGCCCAATCCGGTTCTTGAAAAACTTCTTGCGATTGCTCTTGAAACGTATCTCCACTACCTCTTGTTCCAATACAAGTTTCTCCGGGCTCTTCGTCCAATCGAAACTTGAGCGCATACTCTGGCTATCCACTAACTGAACCAGGTGGATGCTCTGCTCCATGGAAGATTGATTTCCCTTCCCACAACTGCAGCTTCCTTGACAACAACTCATTCTGTCCTTATTTAGAATTATTCTACTTAAGTGCAAAGGTGTGGAAAAAAAGAGAAGTATCAAAGCTTCAGACCCATATACAGATGATCGGCTGTTTCGCTTCCAATTTTTGCAAGGCCCGGCATGGATCCCCAGCGCATAAATCCGAATTTTTCAAGCAGGGCGATACTGGCAGAATTCTTACTGAGCAAGATGGCCACCAGGACACTGATACCAAAGTCAGGTGCTGCATCAATGGCATACTGCAACAAAGTGCTAGCTATTCCCTTTCCCCTGCAAGCTCTATCCACATAATAGCTAACCTCTGCCACATGCGCCAGGGCCTGGCGATTAGTACGATAGGGCCCCAGAGAAAGCCATGCGCTAAGCTCCTCACCCTCAATAAAAACATAAACTGGGTAGCGGTCCGGGGAATGTTCGGAAAACCACAGCGCTCGCTCCTCCATGCTCATAGGGGAGAGATGGGCCGTACAAAACCTTTCTTCCACCGCCTGAGTATAAATTTCATTTATGGCAGGCAAATCCTCCCTCTGGGCAAAGCGAATCATCATTTCCAAAGATACATATCCTCCTGAGAGGATTAAACCATTGGAGTTTTGAATCGTCTAATTATCTATCTTTGCACCTTTATTTTGCCTTTATACCAGAAAATGAGAAAAATAGACCGAAGAATCGTCATCGTTATCAGCGTAATTTTCATAATCGGGCTTGCCTATGGCCTGATGCGATTTTTAGAAGCCCAGAAAGAAGAACCGCCGGTTCGACAATCAGTTGAATCTCGCAGATTTGTAAAGTTTGAACCGGTTAAGTACACCAGCATCCTATCAGAAGTTACGGGCCTCGGCAGACTTGCTTCGGTAGCTGAGGTGGATATCATTGCTGAGGCATCGGGAAGAATTGAGCCCGGAGAGGTGTCTTTAAAAAAGGGCGCCGATTTCTCCAAAGGAGATATTCTCTTCGTAGTCTACCCCGATGAAGCCAAGCTCGCACTGAAAGCCCGGAAAAGTCAGTATCAAAACACGCTGGCGGGTATTCTGCCTGACCTGAAAATCGATTTTCCCGAATCTGAAGAGGGATTCAAGGCCTTTTTTACCTCCATTTCGGTGGATAAACCACTGCCCACCCTCCCTGAAATTGCTGATGACCAGCTGAAAATATTTCTCGCCAGTCGCAATGTGATCAGTGAGTATTACAACATCCAGGGCGATGAATTGCAACTGCAGCGCAGGACAGTCAGGGCACCGTTTAACGGATCCTATAAGGAGGTTTATCTTGAAACAGGAGCTTACACGAACACCGGGGGAAAAGTGGCCAGCGCCATCCAAACCGACCAGATGGAACTTGAAGTCCCCCTGATCCGGGTAGATGCTATCTGGGTCAACATTGGTGATCCAGTTGAAGTCCGCTCCGAAAACCGGGACCTTAGCTGGAAAGGAAGTGTGATTCGTAAAAGCCACTATGTGGATGAGAATACCCAATCACAGGAGATCTTTATTAAAATTTCTTACAACCAGGACAAACCTTTACTAGCAGGAGAGTACCTGGAAGCCTCCTTCCCCATTCGCCCCATTGAAGGGGTTATGGAGATCCCAAGAAATTCGGTCTTCAACTCCAATGAAGTATTTATTATTAACAACGGCCGGCTTGCAAAGCGAGAGATAAATATTATTAAACATAATAAACGCACCCTCATTTTCAACGGATTACCCGAAGGTGATTCGGTGGTGGTACAACAGCTTATAAACGTATCGGAAGGAACCCTTGTTCAGCTTGAAATGGAGGATCCGGCTGCTGGCGGAAAAGGCCCGGGCAAAGCGGGAGAGAAAAAAACATCAGTCCCTGACACAAAGGGGGAAGCTGACAACCGGAAAACAAAGAGCTGATTATGAGGAAGATCATTGAACGCTTTGTAGAGTTCCCGGTTTATGCCAATCTTATTATTGCGGTGGTTATCCTTGCAGGTGGAGTGAGTATGCTTTCCATGAAAAAATCATTTTTCCCGGAAACAGAGAGCCGCTTCCTGTCGGTATCAGTATACTATCCCGGTGCGTCCCCGGTAGAAATGGAGGAAGGTGTCACCACCCGGATTGAGGAAGCCGTCAGGGGCCTGATCGGGATCAAAGAAATTACTTCCACATCCATGGAAAACCGGAGCAGCGTCTCCATTGAAACTACCGGGGAGTATCCCATCAATGAAATATTGCAGGAGGTGAAAAATGCAGTAGATGGCATTTCCTCCCTACCCTCGGCTGCCGAAAGGCCCATCGTCTCGAAGAACCGTTCCAGGGCGGGAGCCTTACGCCTGGAGCTGGTTCCCCTGGATGAACATGATGTAGGCCTGATGGCTCTCAAGGAATATGCCCAGCGCATCGAGGAAGATTTCCTCAACTCGGGGGTCATGAGCCAGATCTCCCTTTCGGGCTATCCCCAACCCGAGATCTCCGTTGAGATCAAAGAACAGGAACTCCTGCGCTACAACATCACATTCGACCAGATCGTCAAAGCCATTCAGAATAACAACCAGGACGTATCGGGCGGAGAGATTAAATCCGAAGAAGAGGAGTACCTGATCAGGTTGCGTTCAAGAAGCGCCGATCCCGATAAAATAGGAAACATTATCCTGCGCGGAGCGTCAGATGCAGGATATATTCACATCCGTGATGTGGCTGAGGTCAAAATGAAATTTGCAGACTCTCCCGACAAGCAGTGGACAAACGGCAAACCTTCGGTCTCCATCAACGTTGAAAAACTACCCGAAGAGGACCTGGATGCTATCACCAAATGGGCCAATGATTATATCGAAGAATTTAACAACAGGAACCAGGGAGTAGAAATCATCGTCTCCCGGGCCTACCTGGATATCCTTAAGAGTCGGCTCGACCTGCTTACCGGCAACGGGCTTCTCGGACTTTTTTTGGTAATCGTATCTCTTTCTATGTTTCTGAGCTTCCGGCTTTCTCTATGGGTTAGCTGGGGTATTCCTTTCAGTTTCCTGGCCATGTTTATTGCCGGACACTTCATCGGAATTACAATCAACCTACAATCGCTTTTTGGCATGATCCTGGTCATCGGCATCCTGGTGGATGACGGGATTGTGATTGCTGAAAACATCTATCTTCACTTCGAAAAGGGAAAAAGCCCCATGCATGCAGCAGTGGACGGCACCATGGAAGTGGCTCCGGCCGTAATGACCTCAGTTGCGACTACCATTG
The DNA here is from genome assembly GCA_964601975.1 of uncultured Bacteroides sp. Classification (GTDB taxonomy): domain Bacteria; phylum Bacteroidota; class Bacteroidia; order Bacteroidales. The sequence goes on along the minus strand of CAZRPW010000013.1, from coordinate 13,672 downwards.
TAGCATTTTCACCCCTCTTATTCCTTTCCGGAACCCGGATGGAAATGATGTTTGATGTGGCCATTGTGGTCATCGCAGCACTCTTTTTCTCACTGTTTGAAGCCTTCCTGGTGCTTCCCGCCCACCTTTCAAGCGACAGGGTGCTGAGCAAAAAGAGCCTGGAAGCCAAGAATAAAGGACTCAAAAAATATTTTGAAGGAATGATCAACTGGCTCAAGGACAGGGTATACCTTCACTATCTTAACTGGGCGGTTAAATGGCGTTACATCGCCTCCAGCATTCCCATTGCACTGGTGCTGATCACGGCCGGACTATTTCTGGGGGGACATATAAAAAACACCTTTTTCCCCATGGTGGATTTTGACAGTTTTAGCCTGAATGTGGCCTTTACACCGGGCGACGGAGAAAAGCAGACCCTGGATTTCCTGGAAGAGTTTGAAAAAGCAATCTGGGAGGTAAATGATGAAATCAGTGAAGAGATGGGCCTGGATCACAACATTATTGAGCGAACAAGCAAAAGCCTGGGTAGTTCTTTCAGCGGACAGGAAAGGGGCGCCCACGCCGGAAGCATTAACGTGTACCCGGTCGATTTGGAGGGTTATGACATTTCGGGCCGTGATATCTCGACCCGTGTAAATCAGAAAATCGGGCGGGTTCCGGAAGCCAGGAAATTCACGGTAGCCGGACGAAACCGCTGGGGATCTCCGGTCTCTATCGGTCTGATGTCCAAAAACCTCCATGAACTGGAAGAGGCAAAAGAGTTCATGCTGGTCAAACTATCCGAAATGCAACAGCTTAAGGATGTGAATGAAAACATCGCGCTTGGAAAACAGGAGATCAGGCTTGATCTTAAGCCCAGGGCCTATTTCCTGGGGCTGGATGAAGCCACTATAGCCACTCAGGTGCGCCAGGGTTTTTACGGAGCACAGGCACAAAGATTGCAGGTGGGAAGAGATGAATTACGAGTCTGGGTCCGCTATCCCAAATCGGACCGACTTACAATTGGTCAGATGGAAGACATGAAAATTAAAACCGCCGCAGGTGAATATCCCCTTTCGGAACTTGCAGATTATCATATGGAACGGGGCCCTGTCGCCATCAACCGCTTCAATGGATCCCGGGAAATCAGGGTGGAAGCTGAAACTGTCGACCCCCTGGCATCAGTACCAGAAATTCTTCAACAGATTGAACATGAAATCATGCCTGAGCTTGAAGCCCAGTTTGCAGGCATACGCTACATCTACCAGGGACAGCAGAAGTACAGTAAGGAAGCCATGGGACAGGCAGGAAAATTTTACATATTTGCCTTTGCCCTTATCTTCATGATCCTGGTACTTCATTTTCGAAGTGTCCCGAAAGCCTTTATAATCATCCTGATGATCCCCATTTCTCTGTTGGGAGTAGCGTGGGGACACGGACTGCATGGACAACCCCTCTCGATGATGAGTATGTGGGGAGCAGTAGCGCTTACCGGGGTGATTATAAACGATGCCATTGTATTCTTTGCCAAGTTCGACGGACTGCTAATCGAGGGAAAAACTGTTCAAGAAGCAGTTAAAGAGGCTGGAAAGGTGAGACTCAGACCTATTATTCTTACCTCCCTGACTACCTCCATCGGTCTTTTTCCAATGCTTTTCGAAAAAAGTGTTCAGGCACAATTCCTGATCCCCATGGCCATCAGTCTGGCTTATGGTGTAGCCCTGGGAACGGTCTTTATCCTGCTCTTTTTCCCGGTGTTGATTATGCTACTGAACGATGCAAGGGTTTACACCCGTTACCTGTGGACCGGTGAAAAACCCACCCGGGAAGAGGTCGAAACAGCCATTATTCAAAACAAGAGAAAGCAAAGGTTTGAAAGTAACCGTGGGAGATGGAATGGTATTGATGCAAGAGAAACGACACAAAATGAAGATGAACAGAATCTATAAAACCCTTACCCTGCTTGCAGGAATCCTGATCTTTCAGCAAGCTTATTCACAGGAGGAACTCACCCTTTCCGGGGCGTTGGGACGGGCCATGGATAATAACTACGGTCTGATTATCTCCCAGGCCGATACCGAAATTGCCTCCATTAATAACCACCCGGGAAATGCAGGTCGCTATCCCACCATTGGCTTCGATGCTTCAGATAACAATAGCTACGACCTGCGCAGTGAAACCTATTCGAGCCGTCTTGCAGCCGGAATCGGACTCAACTGGGTCCTTTTTGATGGCTTCAGGGTCAACATTACCAAAAGCAAACTTGAAAACCTGGAGTCTCTTTCAGAAGGAAGACTGGGCGTTGTTTTAGAAAGCACCATCGAAGATGTGATCCTGGCATATTATGGGGTTTTACTGCAAAAGGAGCAACTGAAGGTATTGAAAACCGTCATGGAACTCTCCAGTGACCGCTACCAGTATGAGTTGAACCGGAAATCGCTGGGAGGATCGGTAACCTATAATGTTTTGCAGGCCCAAAACGTCTATCTCACCGACAAGGCTAACTATATGAACCAGGAAGTAGTGGTTCGAAACTCGGTGCGGAACCTCAACTTCCTGCTGGGTGAATCGCCCACTACGACATGGCATTTCAGTGAAGCATTTGAAGCAGATACCACTGAATACATACTGGCAGACCTGCTTTCCAAGATGAAAGCCAGCAACCAGACCCTGAAAAACCAGTACACCCATCTGCTCCTTTTGGCAAATGAAACTGCACTGAAAAGGGCCAACTACTCACCCACCCTGTCCCTTGGTGCCGGAGTGGACTTCAGTTCTACCTTGTCTGCCACCCTCGATGAGCCAACAATCAACAACGGAAGCCTTGCTCCCTATGGAAACCTGAGACTCTCTTATGATATATACACAGCCGGAGTTAGAAAAAGATCTGTAGAGGTGGCCCGGATCAATGAGGAAGTAGCCCAGGTTGAGATCTCCCAGATGGAGCATGCACTCACCAATGAACTATTCAACCTGGCCGACTACTATGGGGTAAGATTAGAACTTCTAAAGGTAGAAAATGAGAACCTGGCAGCTGCCGAACTGAACCTTTCCATCTCAGAAGAGAAATACCGTTCTGGGGTAATTAACTCTTTCAATTACAGGGATATTCAATTGATTTACCTGAATGCTTCCTTCAGGCAGTTACAGGCGGTATACAATCTTATCAATTCCAGGACCCAGCTGACTCGAATTACCGGGGGATTCCTGGGAACAGCCTCGCAGTAGGGGGCTTGATCTTGTACGATACCGTACATCCCCTGTTCGGATCAGGACAATTCCTCACTTGCACACAAGAGCCTATTTAGCTGAACTAATGACACTTATATACATTGGTAAGGCTTTTGAAATGGTCTGTTTGTACCATACAGCCATTTACCATGCTCCGCCATTTCTTTACCATTGCCATTAGGAATAGCCTGAAGCACCTGAACTACTCCATTTTAAACATTGCCGGACTGGCCATAGGGATCGCCAGTTTCCTGTTTATCCTGATATATGTGAGCGATGAACTGAAGTATGACCGATTTCACGAGGGTTATGACCAGATTTACCGCATGAACCGTTTGTATAATTCAAACGACATCAATGAAGATGCAGCTACCTGTTCCTTTCCTTTTGGTCCTGCCCTGGCAGAAGCCTACCCAGACATGGTTAAATCGATGGTTCGGTTTTTTGATTTCCAGGTTTCGGAAATCATGTTTGAAAACCGTGAGGATAGTCTGAACGTTATAAAATTTAACGAAGAGTGGTTCTTCCTGGCCGATTCCAATGTTTTTGAGATGTTCACCTTCCCGCTCATTGAAGGAGATCCCCAAACGGCCCTGGTACGACCCAATACGCTGGTGCTTACAGAATCCACCGCCCGAAAATATTTTGGGGACAATTCGGCTATGGGAAAGACGCTTTATGTGGAAGAGGGTCCGGGGATGGAAGTAACCGGAATTATGAAAGACTTGCCGCGGCAATCACATTTCAATATTGAAATTCTGGGCTCCCTTTCAACCTTTCGTGAAATCGCAGGGGGTCATCTGCCACAAAGCTGGATCTGGAATCCCTGCTGGACCTATATAAGTCTGCACAACAACATAAGTCCCGGGCAACTTGAAGCACGCATGCCTGATTTCTACAAGGCCCATTACCCCGATTTCCAGGATCAGGATATCACCCTCTATCTTCAAGCCCTGGCTGACATTCACCTACAGTCTCACCATGAATATGAGATGCATCCCAATGGTAATCTCTCCTACTTAAAAATTCTGGCCGGAATCGGTCTGATTGTCCTGATTCTGGCATGCATCAATTTCATGAACCTGGCCACAGCCAGCTCTGCCGGAAGAGGCAAGGAGATTGGCATGAAAAAGGTGATTGGAGCAAGGAAACGCTCACTGCTTACCCAGTTCCTGGGCGAAGCCATCCTGCTTACTTTTTTTGCCTTGCTGATGGCTGCTATTCTGGTGGAAATCCTACTCCCTCAATTCAATAATTTCACCGGGAAAATGATCGATCCGGGGATCGTGATTAAGCCAAAAAGCATCCTGATTGGTCTGGGCTTATTACTCTTCGTGGGATTGCTTTCCGGCTCCTACCCGGCCTTCTTCCTGTCCGGACAAAAAACCAGTCACCTGAAAGGCATGCTTTCCGCCACAGGCGGAGGAGGTAAAGGAACCGCCCGTAAGGCCCTGGTGGTGATTCAATTCCTGATCTCCATTGTCCTGATTATTGGAACCATTAGCGCCTCATCACAGCTCAACTACCTGAGAAAGGCCGACCTGGGATTCAACAGGGATCACGTCATTTTACTACCCACGAAATTTAACCTTGCCATGCGTTTTGATGCCTTTGCCGAGGACCTGAAGCAGCATCCCAATATCATGAACGTTACGGGCATGGAAGACATCATCGGGGTCGACCATAACACCCGAAGCTTTGTAATTGAAGGAATGTTTGATGATCAGGCATTCTGGTACCCGGCCTTTATGGTACGCCATGAGTTCATCGAAACTTTTGGAATTGATGTAGTGGAGGGCCGGGGATTTTCGAAGGATTTCCCTTCTGACACTTCGGAAGCTATTATGATCAATGAGAGTATGGTAAAACACCTGGGGTGGACCAATGAAGAGGCGATTGGTAAAGCGATCCGCTCCGATGGAAATGAACGTGTGATTGGTGTGTTCAGCGACTTCAATACGCTCTCCCTACACAAGCCGGTTGACAACTTCGTTCTGGATATGATCCAGCATCCGCAGGGTGCCGCTGGTCTCACCCGCTATATGGCGATCAGGGTCAATACAGACGACTACAGCAATGTCCTGCAATACATACAGAAATCCTGGGAACAATTTGCCCCCACCCGTCCTTTCGAATACTCCTTTCTTGATGAGGAGCTGGAAGCGCTCTACAAAGACGAGAGCAAGTTCAGTAAACTCTCCCTCATCCTCACCATCCTTGCAATTGTGATTGCCTGCCTTGGACTGATCGGTCTTACCTCCTTCATGGTGGAACGTAAAACAAAGGAAATCAGTGTGAGAAGGGTACACGGGGCCACAGTAAAAAATGTGAACACGATGCTGTCAAAAGAATTCCTGTGGCTGATTCTGATCGCTATTCTTGTAAGTTGGCCCTTCGCCTGGCTTGGGATCAGCACCTGGCTGGAAACCTTCAGTAAACATATCAATGTCCAGTGGTATGTATTCCTGATATCTGCACTTGTTACAGTCCTTATCACCCTGCTTATCACATCAATACACGCCTACAGGGCTTCCATGGTAAATCCGGCCGAGACCCTCAAGTGTGAATAGGATCAAATAAATTTCACCTAAGGGATCACATTTATTTTATAACTTCGTTCATGTTAATATAGCCATGAACCTTTAACTACAATAAATATGACCGCTCGTACATCCATTCTAAGCCTGGTGCTGGTATCCCTGCTTTGCAGCTTCTCACCAACTGCCAAAGCACAATCCAATACCATTATTGCCGTTCTCGACTCCGTCGATTTTGAAGCGCAACTAGAATTTCTTCACGAAAAAACAAGGGTATATAACGACTTCAGAGCCATCAGGGAAGACGTATTCCTTAAAATCAAGAAAAACGCCATCGATACACTCAGAAAGGAAAAGCTCGAAGTGGCCCGCTTAAACAGTGAGCTGAACGAACGGGAATTTCAGATTGAAACCTTGAATACCGACCTCTCCAGGGCAAAAAGTGAAAGGGACCAGTCGATCCGGACAAAGGATAGTTTTGTATTCCTGGGTATGGAAGTGCAAAAAGGGGTCTATAATACAATCATGTGGATTGTCGTCATTGGACTCGTCATTGTGGGAGTATTCCTCTTCCTTTTGTTCAAAAGGAGTTTCGTAGTTACATCACAAACAAAGCAAGAACTAGAAACCATCCAGGAAGAATACGATGAATACAAGAAAAATTCCCGTGAAAAATATGAAAAACTTGTAGTCGCCCACCACAATGAGATCATGAAACTGAAAAGATCTTGACAGCCCCCAAAGGGCCTTCAAGTAAGTTTTTTTACCCTGAACTACAGGGTCCCGCTGTAGAGAACTACTTCAATAGCAAGAGAATCTCGTCGATTACCCACAACCACTAATTGGGCCGTGTTTCACTTTCAAACAATCTATAAACAACACTGGATAATGAGTCACCTGTTCCATATCTTTAGGGAAAACCGCGATCAATGAATAACATACCCGTACTCTGTGTTTCAGGTGAATCACTGGCTGAAACCTATGAAGCAGCGCTTGTTAGCCTTTACAATAAGGGAACCCGTTTTAAAACCCAGTATGATAAACCGGGCGATCCCCTCAGCCTGGACTGCACCCTGAATGCCACGGTCCTAAACCCCGAAAGTGACCCCATGATACACCAGGCCTTCCCGGGAGGAATTGATGAATTAAAAGAGTATGTAATGGAGCTGAAGGGCTTCAAAGACCATTGGGTGAAAAACATGAATGATCCGGGCGACACCCGGTGGGAGTATACCTATCATGGTCGTCTTCAACGTTATGGATCATGGAAAGAGCGCGTTATTGAAAATGGAGAACCCCTCCGCAAAGATATGGGGTTCCAGGTAGATCAGATTGAAAACGTAATCCAGAAACTGGTGGATCAGCCTTTTACCAGGCAGGCCCAGATGATCACCTGGATGCCCAACCACGATCTGCAGGTCTACGATCCTCCCTGCCTGCAGTCTCTCTGGTACAGGATCCAGGAAGATGAGGAAGGGGTTCAGTGGCTCAACTGCAACATTCGCTTTCGAAGCAACGATGCATGGGGAGCCAGCTTCATGAACATGTTCGGATTTATCCGGTTTAACAGGGAGGTGATCGCTGATGAGATTTCCCGACGCAATGGAAAAACCGTCAAACTGGGCAGATTAAACTGGCAGGCCGATTCATACCACATTTACGGAAAGGACATTGCACAGGCAAAAGCCATGCTGTTTGACCGGCTCGATGCTATGAGCATGGAGGAAAGAACCTTCAATTTTGGGGACGATTTTATACGTGAGATGTACGATGCTGCCGAACAGGCTGCTCTATTGAAAATCAGGAAGTACGATGAGGAGCATGCTCAGAAATAAATTCTTCGACAGGTCCGCGCAATTCATCGATTTGCTCATACTGAACCATGCTAACTCCTTCACTACCGCCTATCATGGCCGACAGGTAAAAACCCGAACCTGAATTAAACAGGGAAAGCACGGGCTTTCCCAGCTCTATGGCCCTGCCAATCTCATACCCTACCCCCAGGCTGGGAATGGTGACTTCAGCAACCACCATATCCGATTGACGGACCCAATCCATATCCCGGTCATGAATCTGGACATCACTCAGGATTCTGTCCTTAGACTCAATTTCCTGATCATCGCCCAGGTGTTCGGTCAGAACCTCCCCATAGGGCTTCAGCATGTTTATGATTTCCTTATAATCAGCTGCCAGCTGCCTTCCTCCCCGGATCGATCCACAGAAGTAAAACTTTAGTCCATTTTCCGCCATATATCTGAAATTATGTAAATTAGCAAGTCAATGCCTTAACCTTAAATACCATTATCATGAAAAATGATGTTTCATGCACTGCTCAGACCAACGCCGTTTATGGTGTTGGCATTATTGGTGCCGCTATCTATTATATCTCAGCCGCCACAGGTTTCTGGCTGAGTGTGCTCGGAGCTTTGAAAGCGCTTGTATGGCCTGCTTTCCTGGTGTATGAAGCCCTCAAATCGCTGGGTGCATAAATACCCGCTAATACTCCATATCTCCCAGGTGCAGATCCAGTGCTTTCACTGAGATCTGAATTTCCCGTACCGAAATGCCAAGGGAGACAATCAGCATGAGCAGGGCGATCCCGAAGATGATCTCAGCTACCAGCTGCTGATCAATATAGATCAGAAACATACAGAGCACACACAGCAACAAACTCCCTATGCCCAGAAGCTGCATGGTACGGGTCAGAACGAGTCTTTTTCTAAGATTTGCAATCTGGCCTGCTATCAAAACATCCGGATTTTCCTTATAACCGGCATGAAGTCCCCTCACCACATTGGCATAGGCTAAAAAGCGATTGGTATAAGCCAGGAGCAGCAAAGAAATTGCCGAAAACAGGAGTGCCGGGGTCGTTAATGTAAGCTGTTCCATACGTTGATTATCATAAAATTTATCCCCTCACACTTGCCTCGGGAAATCGTTGTTGCACATCCTTTAATTGTTCGATACTCTCAATGCCCAGGGTAAAAGCATCTATAAAATCGGATCCTGAATGAAACTGCAGGCATTCATCTTTTTTATCAACCAGGGTCCCAGCCCCATATACCTTCATCTGGATAATAGCTTTGCCATTCTGTTTCATTCTCTTCAGCACCTTTTGTACGGTGTCCACATCCGCATCCATCCTGGCTCCACCCGGGTTGAAACGGGCCAGATCCACCTCCACCCAGGGTTCATCGGCAGCAGTCTCCAGTGCTCCCAGCGAATGACATGAGATTCCGTGAGCCCTTATCAATCCCTCCTCTTTCGCCTCAGCCAGGGCCTCCATGGCCCCCTTCATATTTGTATTCCACTCAGGATCTGTGATGGCATGCAAAAGGACCACATCCAGGTAGTCGGTCCCCAGTTCTCTTCGAAAACGGTCAAGGTCTTTTTTTACATCCTCGTACGTGGAAGAATTTGTTTTGGTAAGAATAACCACCTCTTCCCTTGCGGTTTTTTTCAAGGCTTCCCTTAGGTGAGGATGAGAACCATACTGGTCGGCTGTTTCCCAGAAATTAATGCCCGCATCAAAAGCGGCCCGGAGCATGTCCGAAACCCCCTTAATCCCCAGCTGACGGGTCTGATTGGAAGCGCCTCCAAAACCACTTGTACCCGTCCCCATGGCCATTCTCGACATTTCAATCCCGGTATTACCAAGCTTAACCCTGTCGTAGGGATATAATTTCTTTTCGCCTGCAAGTAAGGCATAAGGAAATGCAGAAAGTAATGCGGAACCCGCCAGAGATGCTTTTACAAATTGTCTACGCTTCATAAGGAATCTGGTTAAGTGAACAATATAATCCTCTAATTAAACACTTAGGAATTTATAATTGTTTAACGAGTATTACAATAGTCACAGGATGATTATCTTGTGAAATATTCCAAGGCCATGATAGAACAGGGAAAAATTACCACCTTAAAGATCATTAAACGGGCAACTTTCGGCCTCTACCTCAGCGACGACTCGGGCGAGGAAGTACTCCTGCCCAACAAGTATTGTACAGATGAAATGAAGCCTGAAGGCGAGGTGGATGTTTTTGTCTACAAGGATTCAGAAGGCAGAAAAGTGGCCACCACTGCCACCCCAAAAATATTCCTGCATGAATTTGCCCAGCTCAAGGTAGATGCCGTGTCCGGTGTGGGAGCTTTCATGGACTGGGGGCTCGACAAAGACCTGATGGTTCCATTCCGAGAGCAAAAGGTAAAACTGGTGGAGGGCAGGTGGTATATAGTTTACCTGGACATGGATCACAAAACAGACCGGCTCTATGCCAGCAACCGGATCGAAAGATTTCTTCAGAATGACATCATCACGGTGAAGGAGGAAGAGGAAGTCGGTCTTCTGATTTGGCAAAAAACTGATATCGGGTACAATGTAATCATCAACAACATCCATAAAGGACTGATCTTTGACAATGAGATTTTCACTACCCTGCGCGTAGGAGATAAATTGCAGGGATTTGTAAAAAAAATAAGAGAAGACGGGAAAATCGACGTCGCCATCCAGGCTGCCGGATACAGGAAAACGAATGATGCCAACAGTGAACGGATCCTCAAAAAGCTTTCAGAAAACGCTGGTTTCCTCCCCTTCACCGACAAGAGCGATCCCGATGAAATCTATGAACAGTTTGGGATCAGTAAAAAAGCCTTCAAGAAATCAATCGGAGCGCTCTACAAACAAAAAGCCATTTCCCTTGAAAAAGACGGAATCCGCCTGCTTTAGAATTTTTCCCTGATTCTGTAATAAAAACAAGGTTCTTATACTAAAGGATAAATGACCTTTAAGAATGGAGAATCAGAAGGAAGCCTATCTTTCCATCTATAACGAATACCGGGATAAAATACTCAGGTTATGCTTCGCCTACCTTGACGACAAGAGTTATGCGGAAGATATCTACCAGGAAGTCCTGCTGGCAATATGGACAGGTCTTAAAAAATTTCGGGGCGATTCAGCTTACGGAACCTGGGTATACCGCATCACAGTCAATACCATCTTCCTCTTCAACAAACAGGAACGAAAACGAAAACCTGAACAGATCAGCGACAGCGTTATCGATTCATCGGTGAATGAGATGGATCAAAAGATCCGGGAAGAGAAAAAACTGGACCAATTGTACCGGGCAATCGCCAGCCTCGGTGAGTTTGACAGGATGCTGATCGGCCTCTACCTTGAAAGGCTGAAATATGAAGAGATCGCATCCATATTGGGAATCAGTACAAGCCATGTGGGAGTGAAGATCAGCCGGATCAAGAAAAGTATCCAGAAACACCTAAATCAGTAAACATGGAAGAAATTATAGATATCTGGCAACAGGCTAAAACTGCAGGGGACTTAACAGACCATAGATACCGGGCCGATGACCTGATTCCAATGATCGCCAGGCTCGAAAAAAAACAACAAAAGCTGGTAACCTTCAAAACAGTGAGTGTGATATGCCTGCTGCTTGCAATACTGATTCTCCTTATAAACAGGATGGATCCAGGGCTTTTCACCCTCCTGGGCATGGGAGTATTCCTGCTCAGCACACTTTCGATTCTGGTAGTTCTAAACCACCTGCGCTTCAGGATCAATGAAGGTGAACGATCCCTTTCCACCCTGAAACTGGCAGAAATCACCGAACAAAAGATCAATGCCGAGCGCAAAATATTTACCAGGTATATTCCAATATTCCTTCTGCTTGCCCTTACGGGAATCAATCTGCTCTATGTGGATCTGATAGGTGATCTGGAAGCTCATATACGAATTCTTGCTCATTTGTTACTCAGCGGCACTATGCTTGCAGCCGCGGTTTTAGGTCTGTTCATTCGTATAAAAAGATTTCGAAAGCAGTTCCTGCCCCTCCTGGACCGCATTCAGGAGTTTAAAAATGAGGCCGCCTAATCTTCTAAGTTATGTTGAAAAATAAGACCTGTTTAATCATCGGACAACTCACTCTTGTGCTTGGAATCCTGGGTGAAAAAATAAATCCCATCAATCTGAATAATAGTTCAGCAATTGATTTTCTTTCGGGCCTTTTTTTCGGCTTATCCCTGGTCATGAATATCACATTCCTGGTCAGATACAGGAAAGTGCAGATGCACTAGCCCTCCGGATTTCCACAAATTTAAAACCTGCTGTAACAATTGGTACATATAACAGTCCCCCGGAGGGGCTATCTTCGTGGCGTGAACCAAATAACAATTAAATAATATTTCAATTATGAGCATGTTTTGTTTTCAGTGCCAGGAAGCCGCGAAGGGAACTGGTTGTACAATTAAAGGAGTTTGTGGCAAATCAGATACCGTATCAAACCTGCAGGACCTGTTGGTCTATACTTCCAGGGGAATCTCCTTCTTTGCGAATATTGCACGCGATAAGGATATGGAAACGGCAGAAGCCGACCGTTTTGTATTTGATGCCCTTTTTATGACCATCACAAATGCCAATTTCGACGATGGTAAAATCATTAATAAGATAAAGGAGGGATTGAAGCTCAGGGCCGCTTTGAAACAAGAGATAGAGCAAAAAGGCATTTCCCTTCCGGAGGTGCTCCCCGAACAGGCCACCTGGACCACCGAATCGGACCAGGCAATCCTCGCTCATAGCCTCCTGGTGGGAGTTCTGAATGAAAACAATGAAGATATCCGCTCACTGAAAGAGCTGCTTACATACGGAATGAAAGGTGTGGCGGCCTACCTTGAGCACGCCTACAACCTCGGGTATAGAGATGATAAGGTCTTTGGATTTATGCACAGGGCCCTGGCAGCAACAACCCGGAAAGACATTGAAGTTGAAGCGCTAATCGCATTGAACCTGGAGTGCGGAAAATATGGCGTTGATGCCATGGCTCTGCTGGATAAGGCCAATACCGAAACCTATGGAAATCCTGAAATCACCTCTGTAAACATCGGCGTCAGGAACAATCCTGCCATTCTGATATCGGGTCACGATCTTAAGGACATGGAAGCCCTGCTAAAACAAACCGAAGGAACAGGTGTGGATGTATATACTCACTCCGAAATGCTACCTGCCCACTACTATCCGGCCTTCAAGAAATACGATCACTTTGCAGGTAATTACGGAAACGCCTGGTGGAAGCAGAAAGAAGAATTCAGGACTTTCAACGGACCGGTGCTTTTCACCACCAACTGCATTGTTCCTCCTGCTGATGATTATAAAGACCGGATCTATACCACCGGGGCGTCAGGTTATCCCGGATGTACCCATATTGAAGCAAAGGATGGCCAGGAGAAGGACTTCTCCGCGCTTATTGCCCATGCAAAATCCTGTAAGCCTCCGGTAGAAATCGAAAGTGGAGAGATCATTGGCGGTTTTGCCCACAACCAGGTATTCCAGCTTGCCGATAAGATTGTGGATGCTGTAAAAACAGGAGCCATCAGAAAGTTTGTGGTAATGGCCGGATGCGACGGAAGAATGAAGGGTCGTGATTACTATTCCGAATTTGCCACAAAAATGCCTAAGGATACGGTGATCCTGACCGCCGGTTGTGCCAAGTACCGGTACAATAAGCTGCAGCTGGGCGATATCGGAGGGATACCCAGAATGCTGGACGCCGGACAATGCAACGACTCTTATTCGCTGGCCGTCATTGCCCTGAAGCTTAAGGAGGTTTTTGAACTGAATGACATCAATGAATTGCCCATCGCATATAACATTGCCTGGTATGAGCAAAAGGCTGTAATCGTATTACTGGCACTGCTTGCCCTTGGAGTGAAAAACATCCACCTCGGGCCTACTCTGCCGGCATTCCTCTCGCCCAATGTAGCCAATGTACTGGTTGAGCAGTTTGGAATCGCAGGTATTGGAACTGTGGATGAAGACATGAAGCTTCTGGTTGGTGAGTAAGCTGAACTTGATTCTGTCGAATACTAATATATAATTCAATATTAAAAAAAGGCCCGGGATTCGATAGTCCCGGGCCTTT
>CAZRPW010000012.1:0-63904 GCA_964601975.1 uncultured Bacteroides sp. | reverse complement strand
ATATCCCTGATAATTCTTTTAGGTGTGCTTATCCTGGTGATTGCATTAATCAACTTTATCAATCTCTCCCTGGCAAAATCATCTTTAAGGAGTAAAGAGATCGGCCTCAGGAAAGTTGGAGGAGCCTCTCGTAAAAACCTCATTAACCAGTTTATTGGGGAAGCTATCGTATTGGTAATGATAGCAGTTAGTGCCTCCCTTATTCTTACAGAAATAATAAAACCATTTTTTAATACCATGGTGGGGAAGGACCTGTCCATCGGATACATTGAGAAGCCACAAATCCTGTTGATCTTTCTTGCAGGCACCATTGTCATAGGTGTGCTTGCCGGATTTTATCCTGCCCTGGTTTTATCCCGGTTTAGTCCCATAAAAACACTAAAGAATGAGGTCAATACGGGTAAGAAAGGGCAGACATTCAGACAATTATTATCTGTAATTCAAATAACCATTTCTCTTGTTCTGATTATTGGGGTGGTGATCATTTCGAAACAGATAAACTTTCTGAAAACAAAGGATTTAGGGTTTGATAATACAAATATAATCTACTTCTCTTCAAATGAGGACATCAATGAAAAATATGAAGTATTCAAGCAAAGAATATTAGAAAGACCTGCTGTTTACAGCGTAAGCCGCGCGGGGAATGAATTTGGTTCTCCCTATCATATAACCGTTGATGAAGATTTTAATGGCGTGAAAAAAAACTTTCAGCTGATGGTTGCAGATCCGGACTTTGTCAAAATCATGGGACTTGAAATGGTGGAAGGCAGGAATTATGAATGGGACAAGGCAAGTGATGTGGGCGGAATGATAATCAATGAAACTGCCGCCAAAGAGTTTGGAATGGATACTATTATCGGTTTCAGAATGTCTGTATTTGGCGGAAAACAGGAGATCCTGGGTATTTATAAGGACGTACATAATGAATCATTTCGCCAGAAAATCTCGCCCACTGCATTGATGAACTACCCGGTCATGTTGAATACGATTATGATTAAAATCAATGGGCAGAACAAAAATGCAGCCCTTGCTCATGTGGAAAGTGTATGGAATGAATTTTTACCCGATTTACCTTTTCAATATGATTTTCTTGAAGATAAATATGATAAATTGTATGAGACTGAAACAAAGTTTGGACTGGTCATAAAATTTTCAGCGCTGTTTTCTATAGTCATTGCATGTTTAGGTTTATTCGGGATGGTTTCATATACCAGCGAGCGAAGAAAAAAGGAGATTGGGATTCGAAAATCAAACGGGGCATCGGCTGCAGATATTTTGATACTTCTCAATACAGGAATTGTGAAATGGGTTGGAATATCCACCTTTCTTGCCATCCCGGTTGCCTATTACGCCATAGATAAATGGCTTCAGGATTTTGCTTATCGCACCTCTGTAAATATCGGCGTGTTTGTTCTAGCAGTATTTATTGTCCTGGCAATTTCTTTACTGGCTGTAACCTTTGTGGTAGTAAAAGCAGCCAGAATAAATCCGGCAGAATGTTTACGATCCGAATGAATCACCATTAAAATAATCAGCATACCTGCAAACAACTTATTTTTTAGTTACCAAACTAATCTTTTAGTTTATATTTAAAAAATCTTTATTTACGAGAACTATGATTATAAGAACCTGTCTGGCACCATTACTTTTAACACTCCTGCTAATACTTCCGGAAACAACTCTGTCTGGTCAGGAAATAAAAATGGGATGCCAGGATTCAATTGAATCCAAAGTATTAAAGGAAACCAGAAAACTTCTAATCAAACTTCCAAAAGATTATGATAGTTCTGAGAAAGCCTACCCCGTACTGTACAGGCTCGATGGGGATATGGACTTATTTATTGAAACCTCGGGTATCATTCAACGCCTGACCTACAGGGAAGAGCTCATCCCCGAGATGATCGTGGTATTGATTGAAAATACTCAGCGAACCAGGGATATGATGCCTACAAACACGGGGTTTTATAAAGAGGAGCCAGGTGCCGGGAAGTTCTTGAAATTCATCCAGGATGAGCTGTTTCTTCACATGAGCAGCTATTATAGGGTAACAAACGAAAGGATTTTGTGCGGACAATCCCTGAGTTCAATCTTCACCCTGTACTGCTTGCTGACAAGTCCCGATGCCTTTGATTCATATATTGCCAGCAGCGCTGGATTTCCGGATTGCGAGGCATATTTCATCAATCTGACTCATGAAATGCTGCTTACCAAGCAAAGGAATCTGAAGAAAGTATTCTTAAGCTATGGAACAAATGACCCCCTTGACCCTGAAGGCATTATAAGGAAACAACTAGCCAATTTTATCCAATTAATCGAGGCAGATAAAAATATTGATTACAGGTATAATATATACCCAAATGAAGGACATGTCCCCTATCAAAGTCTTTACCATGGCCTGAAATACATCTATGAATAGCTTCGAAGAAAATAATTCCTGATTAATATGCTGATTCTAATTGTCAAGACTCCATTTGGATAACACCCAATCAGAACTCGATTTTATAACTCACGCTTGGGACCACCACTACTACCTCATTTGACTCAAGCTGGTCTGTTCTATAATTGTATGCATAACCGTAGTTCTCTTCTGCCCCCAGCAGGTTCAGTACCTGTATAGACCAGATGCTTGCATGCTTCTTTTTATTGATCCGGAAGGTCAGGGAGGCATTCAGGTGGATTATATTTGGTTTTTGATCTTCAAAAGGCCTGGAAAAGTCATAAATCACATCTCCACGGGCGATGGACGAGGCTCTGTCCAGAGGGAAAGCTCTTTGTCCACCCATCATATTTAGTCTCGCATTGACACCCAAAAATTTGTTTTGTGAAATGCCCATGGTCCATTCCTTACCAACCAGGACATTCACTACATAATTGGAATTATACCGGGTACTTCTTTTTATGCCATCCCCTCCCACATACTTAGACTCAAATAAGGAGGCTGTAAACAAATAATAAAACCCGTCTTTCAGGAATCGCTCCAGGGTAAGATCGATCCCTAAATTTGTTCCGGTACCATGGTTTACCAGTTTTTCTGTAAAGAACCAATCAGCTTCCATATTGATGGTTGAGTAGCTACTGTCGGGCAATACAGGGATATCATAGAGATATTGAAAATAGGGCTCTACTTTCAACCTGAGATTGGAGTTCAGGTTAACATCATAGGCCAGCACAAAATGGTGGGCCTTGGACAGGGACAGCGTTTTGTTTGGATAGGTCGTCTCATTGCCCTCCATCACCCTGGCAAAATAGAGACTTTGTGGTTCGAGCCGTGAGTGTTTTCCATAGGCCAGGCTAAGGGATTGACGATCCGTAAGACGGTAGGTGGCCCCAATTCTTGGCTCTAATACGACTTCCTTATTCATATCAAAATAAAGCCCATGCATTCCCAGGTTAAATACAATCCGGGAGGAGAGATTGATTTTAGATTGGCTATAGAGATGGATGAGATTTGATGAACCATTCTCATCGGCCGAAGTAACCAGATCATCTCCAATGGAGGGGGCATATTTCAATAGATTGTTATAGTGCAGATTGTTTACAATAAATCCTGTTCGACTGGTATGTGCAGCACTGAATTTATGGTTGAGCGTAGATGTGAATGTGTGTTTTTTATTCAGGTTGTTAATGTATTGAGATGGAGTTGAACTGAGATCAAAATCAAGGTGGTCTGTCACAAACTCGGTGTAATCTCCGGATAGGGCCAGGGTAGATTTCAAATAAGTTTTACTTCCCAGAATATACCTGTGATTAAGACCAATGGCTCCCATTCGTTGCGTGGCATATCCAACTTGCTGATCATCAACATAATTCCATAAGGATGTATCCGCGTCTGCTTCAAACTTTATTTTATCGTCAGCGCCCAGTGCCCAAATAGAAAAAACACCCACATGGTCGGTGGCCAAATTGATCTTGAAGCACAGATCCTGATAAACCGGGATATTGGCTTCCTCCGGCAAGATGGGTTTAATCAATCCAAAGGTGGAGTACCTGTAATTAAACAGATAGGTAGCTTTTCCATTTTTAGAAATGGGCCCTTCAGACGAAAAATCGAGACCCAATGCCCCGACCTGTATTGCATGTTCGTGTTTCTCATTATTCCCGGTTCTTAATTTGATGTCGAATACGCCTGACATGGCATTGCCATATTCTGCGGGGAAAGCCCCGGTGGAAAAATCGGAGTTGGCAAGCATTAAACTACTCAAAGCGGAAACTCCTCCGCCACCAAAGGTTGACATATTTGCAAAGTGATTTGGATTAGGGATCTCAATACCCTCAAGTCTCCATAGCAATCCTTTGGGTGCATTACCACGAATGATAATGGCATTGTCATCAAGATATCCGGTGGACACACCTGCAAATGAGGATGCCAGGCGCGCAGGATCATCAAATCCGCCAGCGTACCTCTGTGCCTCCTCCACAGAAAAAGAGCGTGCGCTAACGGTCGACATACTGTTCAGGGGTTTATCCTTTTGGGTAAAAGCTTTCACAACTACTTCATCCATCATTTCAACCTTCTCCTTCAAGCCTATATCAAGAACCATTTCCTTTCCTGAGCTTATAAGAAGTTCTGGAATCACCCTTGATTCATATCCCATAAAGGATACCTGGATGTTATGCCTTCCCACTGGGACATTTTCCAGTCGAAAAAAACCATTTTCATCTGAAGTGGTGCCCATTACAGGGTCCAGGGTTAGTATAACAACTGTGGTAAAAGGCAGAGGCATTTGTGACTCTTCATCCACTATTTTTCCTCGTACAAGCTGTGTTATATCCTGAGAAAATGCAGGGCCGTTTATTGTAAGTGTCAGTATAATTCCGGTGAGCAATCTTTTTATATTAATCATTATTTATTTCATTTGGGTTTGCACCCTTAACGACAGCTGAAAATTTCAGATGTTGCACATTCAGCAAAATAAAACTAATCTTTTAGTTATTTACCTTAACTATAAGTTGTTTAACTAACTTATTAGTTTACCTTTGAAAGCAGACTGGTGAAAATGCCGAACCAGATAAACTAAGAACATGATCAGACATTTTCTCTTACTGGGATTCAGACATTTGAAAAAAAACAAAAGCAACACGCTAATCAGTGTTTTTGCCTTGTCTTTGGGGATAGCCATTTTTCTGATTATATCGATTTTTGCAAATAATGAATTGAGTGTGGATACCTTCCATAAGGATTCCTCCAGGATATTTAAGGTGTCTTATGGAAAATCAAGTGTGACTCCCGGCCCGCTTTCTGATTTGCTCGAAAATAATTTTCCAGAGATTCGCCATGCCACCCACATTGAAACCTTACAGCTGTTTGCTTCATCTCCCATCTTGGCTTACAACAACGATATCATTGAGATTGAGAATTATTATGCTGTTGATATGGATTTCTTTAAGGTTTTTGACTTCCAGGTCCTGCAGGGTGATATTAATCGTGCATTAAATACTCCCTTTTCAATGATCCTGACTGAAAGTGAAGCCGCACGAATATTTAATGATAAAAACCCCATTGGAGAAACTGTCACATGGAGAACTACCGAGGATTTTTCATTGACTGTACAGGCAATTGTCAGCGATAATCCCCAAAATTCTTCCATTCAGTTTCATGGACTAATTTCAGAGGCATCCACAAAAAAAATGACTCCATATTATCCCGATAACTGGGGGTTTGGAGTATACGAAACCTACCTGCTTTTAAGCCCGAATATTGATTCGGAAAAATTAGCCAGTAAATTAAGAAGCTTTCTGCTTGCATATTATGATTCAAACCTGTCATCGCTCTCCAGTTATGATGATGCCCGGGCAACTCCCCTGGAGCTTCATCCCATCAGGGAAGTCTACTTTAATAAAGCGCTTGAGCACGACACTACCAACCGGGGCAATCTAATGCTCATCAAGGTATTAATTGCAGTGGGGCTCATCATTTTGTCATTATCCATTATAAACTATGTGAACCTGTCCACAGCACGGGCATCGCTCAGAAGAAAAGAGATCGGAATCCAGAAGGTTTTTGGATCAAATAAAAAGACCCTTGTACTTCAGTATATCACGGAAACAATCCTGATCAGTTTTTTTGCCTCAATCCTTGGTGTGATTCTCGCCCTGCTATTGCTCCCCCTCTTTAGTCACCTGATGGGTTTCGGTCAAAATTTAAGATTTTCGTATTCCATTCTTCTCTTATTACTGCCCGGCATCGTATTACTTGGAATTATTGCAGGATTCTATCCCGCGCTCTACCTCTCTTCAATAAAAGAGATCCGTATCCTTAAAAAGGACGCTGGCTCCAGGAGCAGGGGGAGAAAGCGCCGTTACTTCCTTGTAGTTTTTCAATTTTTAATCTCAATGACACTGATCGCCGTCACATTTTTAATAAACCAACAGCTGATTTTCCTGAAAAAGCAAGATTTGGGAATTGAGAAAGAGCATGTGGTTTATGCAAAACTGCCACGTCTTTTACTACGCAATGGGAAGGAGGTTTTTACAGAACGATTGTTTCAACTGCCGGAGGTACAAAATGTCGCATATTCAAGTAAAGTATTTGGGGAGATTGATGGATATAACAACCTGGAGCTGGAGGGTAGAACCTTCAATTTCACAAGCATATGGGTAGATGCTGCATTCATTGACTTTTATGATTTGCAACTGGTGAGGGGTCGTTTTTTTTCAAATGAAATGCAGAGTGACAGAAACGCAACAGCATTGCTAAATGAAGCTGCTTTAAAAGAATTTGACGTCCAAGACCCCTTTGAAATAGAAATAAGGGTACCAGGGGGATCTGCCAAAGTTGTGGGTATTGTGGAGGACTTCAATTTTAAATCGCTCCACCATCGAATTGAGCCCCTGGCCATTATTTATTTACCCGGACAGGGTGCCTATGCAAACATCCGCTTATCCGGCAGCAATATGCAAGAGGCCGTGGATGATATTGAAGAGATTTGGGAAGAGCTTGCCCCGGGTTTCCCCTTTAGTTATCATTTTCTGGATGTTAGTTTCGATAAGCAGTATAAAAGCGACAAGCAGATGGGACAGGCCATTTCCTATGCTTCTCTGGTCGCCATTATAATTGCCATCCTGGGAGTCCTGAGTCTGTCGCTTTTTTTATGTGAAAGCAAGGTTAAAGAAATCGGAATTCGAAAAATTAATGGCGCTAAAGTTTGGGAAGTGGTACTCGGCCTGAACAGGAATTTTGCCATCAACTTGCTGATTGCATTTATTTTCGCCTGTCCACTTGCCTTGTTCATCATGCATAAATGGCTGGATAGTTTTTTCTACAAAACGCACATTAGCCCTTGGATTTTTATAGGTTCAGGATTCATCGTATCGGTGATTGCCTTAGCCATTGTAAGTAGCCAGAGCTGGCGATTTGCCAATCTAAACCCGGCAGAAACTTTACGAAATGAGCGGTGAATGCCCGTAAAACAGCATTTATAAATAATTTTCCAATATCCCCAAAAGCAATAAAGCATTCACTGATATCATATAGTTTCTGCTAATTCAATCACTTTTTTTATCTATTTTGCGATTCGGTTCCTGTAGCCTTTGCATCACTAATTATGATGAACCTCCAAAAATCAACACACCTTATAATCTGCCTAAAAAATGATCCAATTAAAGTATAAATGGAATAGACAATTCCTGGGTTTAGTATGCGCTTTTATCTTTTTGCACCTTTCCATTTCCGGGTTTGCCGGTGATCAGAATCTTGCCAGCTACCGAATTGTCACGCATTCCTCCTCCATAGACGCGAATCAGTGCGGACACCTGGTTGTTGATGGTAACCCCGATACATATTGGGAAAGCAACAGCGCTAATGAAAAGCATTGGCTACTGATTGATTTAGGCTCGGTCCAGGATGTAAATCATGTAAGAATCCAATGGGGTTATAATTGTGCTGTTGCTTATAAGCTTACCCTGCTGGAAAAAATCAATCAGCCAGGTACTGAGGTATTTATTACAGACCAGGGAACAGGTGGGGATCAGGGCCTTGATTTTGATGGCCAGAACGCACGGTTCATACGACTGGATATTTCGAAGGTCAAAGATCCTGTTCGCGGATGTGTGATTAAGGAAATTATTGTACCGGGCGAAGGACCCGATAGATTTGCTCCTTCGAAAGTTGTCTCACTTTCTGCAAACAATTTGTCACTGGACGGCGATATCTGGCACGTCCAAAGCTCCATGTTTGTCAAGGATAATCCAGGGGATATCTCAAGCTCCGGATATGATGATGCCCGTTGGATCCCTGCAAGTGTACCGGGAACAGTCCTGGAAAGCTACTACGAATCGGGAGCATTCCCAGATCCCTTATTTGGTGATAATATGCACCAGATATCTGACGAGTTTTTCTCCGGATACGATTTCTGGTACAGGACAAGCGTTCAGCTACCAGCAGATCTTTCAGGACAAAAAATATTTTTGAACTTCTCCGGGATCAACTGGAAATCTGACATTTATTTTAATGGTCAGCACCTGGGCAAAATTGACGGGGCTTTTATGCGCGGAGAATTCGAAGTAAGCGAGCTTATAAACTTCTCAGGAGCCAACACGATCGCCGTGCTGGTTCACCACAACGAGAACTGGGTTTCGAGCAGTTGCAAAGTCATACGCAAACACCTGGGAGCACGCACCACAAACGGTGATATGCTGGGTTTTGATGGCCCCACCTGCCTGGCTTCCGCAGGGTGGAATTGGTTACCCATTATTAAAGGACGGAATAATGGCATCTGGAATCACGTAGGCTTCACCACCGTTAAAAATGTTTCCCTTCAAGACTCCTGGGTGGAATCAAAGATTCCATTGCCCGACACCAGCAAGGCTGATCTGACAATCCATGCAAATCTGATCAACCATTCTGAAAAAGCAGTTAAGGGAATTCTAAAGGCTGAATTATGCGGTTTTATGATTGAACTGCCGGTGAAGCTTATGCCAGATGAAGAAAAAAACCTTACGCTCGATCAATCACTTTTCCCCGAACTTCTAATCGATAACCCAAAACTCTGGTGGCCCAATGGCTACGGACCACAAACACTCCAAAAACTTGAATTACAATTCGAGGAAAAGGGACAGGTATCAGATTCGGAAATTGTAAATTTTGGGATCAGACAGCTCGAGTATAAAGTAAAAGATAATATACTATTTGTTTATTGTAACGGAAGCAGGATCCTTCTTAGAGGAGGGAACTGGGGACTTCCAGAGGCAATGATGCGACTTGACAGTGCCGATTATGATCTACGGGTTAAACTTCACAAAGAAGCCAATTTCAACATGATCCGCAACTGGCTTGGCATGATCAACCGGGAGGAGTTTTACGATGCCTGTGACCGATACGGAATCCTTATTTTTGACGATTTCTGGCTGGCAAATCCCGTTGATGGTCCAAACCCCCGGGATTTTAAGCTCTTTATGACCAATGTCCGCGACAAGATCAAATGGGTTCGAAAACATCCTTCCCTCGCCATTTATTGCGGAAGGAACGAAGGGCTGCCTCCCTTGAAATTAGATCTTGCAATGAAAGAAGAATGCGGATTACTGGATGGAACCCGCCACTATATCCCCCACTCTGCTGACGGGACTGTAAGCGGACTTGGTCCTTATGATGTGCGCCCGACTGAATGGTATTTCGAAAACAGGGGAAAAACCTTTCACACCGAGCTGGGTATTGTTGCCTTTCCGGAAGTGGAAAGTTTACGTAAAATGATGCCGGAGGAAAATCTATGGCCAATAAATGACATGTGGGCCATACACGATTACCAGGCAGGTCGCTCCGATAAATTTACGGATACCCTTAGCAATCGCTACGGTGAAGCTTCCGGGCTCGAAGATTATTGCAACAAAGCACAGTTGTTCAATTACGAGAGTGCAAAAGCCATGTTCGAATGCCTGCAGAGCAACCAGGGAAGCGGAGTACTCCTCTGGATGAGTCAGTCTGCCTGGCCATCTATGATCTGCCAGTTATATGATCATTACCTGGAATATACATCTGCATATTTTGCAGTAAAAAAGGCTTCATCGCCCGTCCATGTTCTATGGGATAGTGAAAAGAATGAAGTCAGGGTCGCCAACAATACAAGGACAGACATCAATCATGCGGATCTGAATGCAACAATCTACGATGCACAGGGTAAGCGTATCTGGTCGCGGGATATGGTTTGCGACATCAGTTCGGCAACTGCATTAAGCTGCTTCCCCCTGGATCATCCGGCAGCAGAAAAGGTGCGCTTTCTGAAATTGGAATTAAAGTCAGATGGCAAGCTGTTAAGTGATAATTTTTACTGGCTTGAAAACAGCAAAGGAAACTGCCTGGACTTAAATGATCTCCCCGTCACAAAGGTCGAAATGGATATTGTGGAAGGCTATGAAAAGGGATTCTACACAGCAAAAATTGAGCTTAAAAATGTATCCGGGAGCATCGCACTTCTGAATAAAATTAAACTGAAGGACAAACAGAGTGGAGAAAGTGTTTTACCCGTATTCTTCGATGATGACTATGTGTCTCTTCTCCCGGGGGAGAAAAAAACGATTGCCATGAAAATTGAAGGCAAACTCGTTGAAAACAGAGATGTGGAGATCCACCTGGAGGGATGGAATACAGGCTCCCAAAGCAAGAAGATAAGTTTAAGTAGCCATTCAAATTGATTACCCGCACAAAATAAAAAGATAGATTATGAAACGCATATCAATTATTAGATTTATGAGAGCATTCATTGTCACTGTACTAAGTTTATTATTTTCCGTCGGCTGCACAGAGCAAGCCAAAGAAATCGTCGTTCAGGATTTTAACATGCAAATGACGGGCGACAGCCAGGTGTTCAGTGAGGATGTGCTTTATGGTGAGATTGCAGAAACCCAGATAAAACATGTAGCTTTTGCCGGTCCGATTGTAAAATCAGTACCTCTATCTGAGGGTTTTGTTGACATTTTCATATTCATCAAGGGAACCGGAACTTTGAAAGCTGACACCCTGAGTTTTCTCCTGGAGCCGGAGACCATTGCTATTCCATCGGCCTTCGGTGAGATCAGCTTTGAAGTGGGTGAAAATGACACCCTGCATTACCTGCATTTTGTGAAGAAACTTTCTCCCGAGGACATCGAAGACCTGGCAACTTTCCCCGAAGAAAACAAATATGATATCTATTTCACAAGATTCAGTGATTGTGAAGCCTATACTGAAAAAATCAAGAGTCCAAATACAGTGAGCCGAACGGTTCTTCCTGCAGATATCATACCCCGGGTGTCGCTGGGTACAGTAGAAACGAAGGGACCGGACGAAGTGGGTGCTCACGAACACGCCATGTTGGATCAGTTGTTCCTGGGTCTTACCAACAATGATATTACGATAAATGCAGATGACGTTTCTGCTCACTTCGGGGAATACGCGCTTCTCCATATTCCCATTGGTTCAAGTCACGGGGCCAGCGTAGAAGAAAACAAAGTAATGTATTACCTGTGGATGGACTTTTTCCTTACCAGGGAGGGCCAGGAATGGCTTAAAACACATAAACCCATCAGCAAAGATAAAAGCGCCTATGACAAAAAATAAAATGAGCCACATAGTTTCTTAACTTGCACCTTGTTATCCAGTTCTAAAACTATAAAATGGGCTACAAAACCATACAAATACAGGTTCCCACTGACTATACTGAAGCCCATCTCAGATCTGCCATTGTTAAGCAACTTGGGATCAAGGATTTTTCCTTCCAGGTAGTGAAGAAAAGCCTGGATGCAAGACAAAAGAATAACATCCACTGGTTATTGGGAGTGCTTGTTTCTTCAGATGCAATGAAAGGCGAAACGTTCAGCGCTCCCGAAGCCTTAAATATTCCCTATAAAAGGCGGCCAGAAAAGATCGTGGTGGTTGGAAGCGGACCTGCCGGGTTTTTCGCCGCCCATGTATTGCAACTGGCCGGATTCCAGGTAACGGTGATTGAACGCGGATCAGAAGTAGTGCAGCGTTCCAGGGCCATTGAATTACTTGACAGCAAGGGGGAATTTAACGAGCAGAATAATTACGCTTTTGGCGAGGGAGGTGCCGGAACCTTTTCGGATGGAAAGCTCACCTCCAGATCAAAACACATTTCCCTGGAACGCAGCTTCATCCTTTCTGAATATGTGAAAGCCGGTGCCCCTCCGGAGATTGAATATATGACCCACCCTCATGTTGGAACCGACAATCTCAAACAGATCGTCAGCAATCTTCGTCAGCAGTTTCTTGAAAAGGGAGGAAGCTTCTTATTCGAGACCCGGCTTAAAGGCATTCAAATCAAAGAAAACAGGGTGCAGGGCATTGTGACCGACAAAGGCGATATGGAAGCAGATCATCTAATACTCGCCACAGGTCATTCGGCCTACGATACCTATCGTTTGCTGATCGATAAAGGGATTCAATTTGGCACCAAGAATTTTGCCCTTGGCCACCGGATCGAGCATCCACAAAACCTGATTAATAAGGCCCAGTGGGGCAAAGAATCATTGCCAGGAGTCAAAGCAGCAGAATACCGCTTAAATACAAAGTCGAAATCCGGATTGGGCGTGTATAGCTTTTGTATGTGTCCCGGTGGTACAGTGGTGCCTGCAGCAGCTTTTAAAGGCAAAAGCGTGGTGAATGGAATGAGTAATTATAAGCGCGATGGCCAATTTGCAAATGCAGGTTGTGTTGTTGGTGTTCACCCCGATATGCTGCTTGGCCATAAATGCACTCCAGTGGAAATACTGGATTGGATGGACCAGCTGGAAGGAAGCTTCTATGCTTTTGCAAATAGCTATACCATTCCGGCAACAATGGCAAAGGATTATATGCAAAAGAGGGAATCAAAAACCCTGAGTAGTTGCAGCTATCCCCTTGGATTACAGTCTGCCCCCCTTTATAATCTGGTTCCCAAAATAGTAAGTCAGGCCCTAAGGGAGGGGCTGAGCGATTTCAGCAGGAAAATACGGGGTTTTGATCAGGGCCTCCTGATGGGCCTGGAAAGTAAAACTTCCTCCCCCCTTCAGGTTACACGCGATAGAGTCGGGAAATGTGCAGGCTTCGAAAACCTCTATTTCGTGGGTGAAGGCAGCGGATTTGCAGGAGGGATCATCTCGAGCGCTGCTGATGGCGTTAAATGCGCACTTGCCCTGTGTGAATAAAGAAAGATATCAAGACTGTCGGGAACATACACTAATTACCGGATCGATAGTCCGGGAATTCCACATAGTCCTCGCAATCTAATTCCCTCAACACATTCTCTGGAATTTCAAAAGATAGATTTTTCGAATATCTATACAGGGGATCATTGTATATTTTTTGCATATACCTGGCCCAAATGGGTAAAGCAGCCGCAGCGCCCTGTCCGTATCCCCCATATCTGAATCGCACTTTTGGATGATCGCCTCCAACCCATACCCCGGTAATCAAAACCGGCGTATATCCAATAAACCAACCATCTGTGTTATTCTGAGTTGTTCCCGTTTTTCCGGCAATCTCATTATCAAAACCATAAATGGTCCGCAAAGATGAAGCCGTTCCGCTATCCACCACACTTTTCATCATCTCTGTCATAAGCAGTGCGTGGTGAGGATCAATAAGCTGATCAGAAATCACAGACTTACCTTCATATAAAACATTTCCAAATTTGTCTTCAATTCGCTTAAGATAAATGGGCTCCACTACCCTGCCTTCATTAAGAAAAACACCGTAGGCCTGAACCATCTCCTTCAGAGAGACATCGCCCGTCCCCAGAGCCAGGGAAAGAACTTCAGGCAATTCCCCTGTGATTCCCAATCGTTTTGATAATTCGATAACTTTATCGATCCCGGTCTCTTCCAATAGTTTAACGCTTATTGTATTTACAGAATGAGTTAAGGCCCCTTTCATGGAGTAAGCTCCTCCATACCCTCCGTGTGAATTTCCCGGTGTCCAATTATTATAATCTTCATACACCACTGAATCATTGGAAATATAATCGCAGGGATTGTGGCCGTTTTCAAGCGCCGCTGTATATACGATTGGTTTAAAGGTAGAGCCGGCCTGTCTTTTTGATGTTACATGATCATATTTAAAATACTTTGAATTAATCCCCCCAACCCAGGCCCTCACATACCCGGTACTGGCCTCCATGGAGAATAATCCAGCATGCAAAAACGCCTGGTAATGGGATACAGAATCATATACCGACATCTCAACTTCTTTCATACCCTGCCAGGTATATATCTCCATCTTCTTAGGAGTATTCAACTCAGCAATGATTTCATTCCCTGACAAACCATTTTTTTTCAATGCTTTGTAATACTGGGTTTTTTCGAGACTTTTTATGATGAAGGAGTTGTTTTTGCCCAATGGATTTCTGTTTTTCCACTGCCCGTCGAACTGCTTTTGAAGACGGGTCATCTGTACTTTCATGGCCTGTTCGGCATATTTCTGCAAATCGGCATTGATAGTGGTGTAGATTTTTAATCCATCCGTATAAATATTATACTGTTTCCCGTCTTCCCCGGGATTATTTTTTACCCATTCCAGTAAAACCATTCGCAGGTGTTCTCTGAAATATGGAGCCAGTCCTTCATTATGTGAAAGTTTAACATAGTCCAGTTTAATGGGCAGTGTGCACAAAGAATCCGAAGTGGTTGAATCCAGATAATTATACTTAAGCATTTGAGATAGAACCACGTTTCTTCTTGACATTGATTTTTCCGGATACATTCTTGGACTATAGTTATATGTTCCCTTTAACATACCAACCAACAGGGCCGATTCTTCAATTTTCAAATCTTGTGGCATTTTATTAAAAAACCTGTTTGCAGCTGTTTCAATTCCATAGGTGTTCTCTCCAAATGAAACGGTATTCAGATATAGTTCCAGGATTTCTTTTTTTGTATAGGCTTTATGAAGTCGTTTACCCAGGATTATTTCCCTGAATTTATTCACAGGCATGGTCAATACAGAATACCGCTTTCGGGGGAATAAGTTTTTAGCCAGTTGCTGGTGAATCGTACTTCCGCCACCAGAACCCTTGTTCTGAAGTAGTAAAGATTTAAAAACGACTCTTAATGAACTCTTTTTATCAATTCCATTATGCTCATAAAACCTCACGTCTTCGGTGGCAACTAAAGCGTCGATTAAATGAACGGGAAGGTCCTGATAGCGAACATTGGTCCTATCCTGAAGGTAGTATTTCCCTAAGAGAACCTTATCGTGTGAATAAATCTCTGAAGAAAGATGATTCTGGATGCTATGTAATTCTTCAACTGAATCAAGACGTCCAAAGACTCCCAGATATACCATCAAAAAGAGAGTTCCTGATATTAATAAAACACTGACAAATCCCTTTATTGAAAAATGAATGACCTTCCTAATAATCTGGCTATTAGTCTCTTCTTCTTCGGTTTTGGTCTTCCCAATCTCTGTCATGCTGGCTTTCTCGTAGCGTTTCTTTTTCAAGGTCCAGGGTTTTTCTTAATTCTGAAACGAAGATTGAATTAGGGTAAGGATTGTTCTCAAATAAATCTTCAAGATTCCTGATTCTTTGTTCCGGGTCTTCTTCTTCCAATTTGCGCTTGGCAAGTAAAGCAAAGGCTAAGTCAATGGTATTATCTGTTATATACTCTTTCTTTATCCAACCCGTTTTTTCCTTTTTTTCATTCACCACTTTTATCCAGTTATCCCATTCCTCGATTACAGCAACAATTTCCATTGTATTGATTCTTTTCTCAGTAATGGTTAGGAGGTCGGGTCGCATATATAAGGGGACTTCATTTGTGATGACAACCGGTTTTGCATTTAATACACTCGCAAAATCATAAACCCAGACTACGGAAGAATCCGATAGCCTGGCTTTCAAAAATTTAGTATTGTTATAGGAAGAGTCAATGGCAAATGAGTCCAGGTATATAAAACTTTCGCCGAGGCTTAACAGGGTGGTTGAGGAAGCCTTTCTCCTGGGTTCGCTACGGGTGGAAATTCTGTCCCAAACGCTTACCCCAATAATCTGGTGATCTTCAGATATGGTAATTTCCGCTTCTTCAACCGGGCTGGTGTTACAGGCTGAAAGTTTCAGCAGGAAAATTATTACCAGACAAAATGTGAGTTTTCTTTGCATGTCATAGTAAATATAGGGATTGCCATTGAGTCGCTTTACCTATAACCCAGTTTAAATCAATACCAATTGATTTCAAACCAGGTATTTCTTTTATATTGACGGAATTATTAGCCGGGCTTAAAATAGTTATTTGCACGAAATAATTAAACCTGAAGCTTATGATTCTTACATGCTTTTTCTGATCATTACAGGAAAAGTTGCAATTAAAGTATAACCCAAGCTCTTCCCGATTGAAGAGAAGGTTTAAGATCACTGTTAGAAACTATGACCAGACTATATTCATCACCACTCCAGGGATTCACTGATTTTCGGTTCAGGTCTGCTTTCCATGAGTACTTTGGGGGGATTGATCAGTATATGGCTCCCTATATCCGTTTGAATGGAAAGATGGATATGAAAGCCTCAACCCGGCGGGATCTGTTGCCGGAGAATAATCAGATTCCTGATCTTATTCCCCAGGTTCTTACAAAAGATGCCGGCGAGTTAAAGTTTGTGATTGAAACGGTTCAAAAACTTGGTTATAAGGAATTAAACTGGAACCTTGGCTGTCCCTACCCCATGGTCGCCAAACGTGGCATGGGCTCTGGATTATTGAGTAAGCCCGGCATCATAGAGGAGGTACTACACAACGTTTTAGAGGAATCAGATATAAAGTTATCTGTAAAAATGCGGCTGGGTTACGAATCTGCGGATGAGATTTTTGAAGTTTTACCCGTACTTGAAAAGTTCAAGCTCGAGCATATAAGTATTCATCCACGCATTGGAAAGCAACTGTACAAAGGAGACGCAGATTTGAACCGCTTTGAGAATTGCCTTAAGCAAAGCAGTCATACAATCATCTACAATGGTGATATCACATCTGTTCAAACTTTCAGGAAACTTGAGGAGCGCTTCACCACTATCGATAATTGGATGATAGGCAGGGGGTTAATCTCCGATCCATTCCTGCCATCGATGATAAAAGCCAACACCCTGGTTTATCCCGAAGACCGATATGAAAGGTTCAGGGAATTTCACGATTCCCTGTTTTCGTCCTATGAGGAAGCCCTGTCGGGAACGAAACATGTATTGATCAGGATGCTCCAGTTCTGGGGGTACTTTATACGCTCATTTCCAGCTTCTCCCAAGGGACTTAAAATTATAAAAAAGGCCAAAGATTATAATTCTTACAAGGCCGCAGTTCAACATATTCTGAATCAGGGAAGCCCTTTTCCAAATAGCAACATCCGGAGCTAAGCCTGCAACATTAATGTCGGGTTGCTACCGGGGATCTTCATAACTTGTTTTTTCAAAGCAATAAAATAGTCGCACCCCTTACAAACGCAAAATATGAAAAGAATAATTACTGCACTATCGATCTTTGCACATGTAATTCTGGCAAGCCATGCACAAACTCCCATCGTTGATTTTGATACGATCCCTTATCAGATATCTGCCTGGAATGGTAGTATTGAAGTGATTGAGAACCCTTCTTTTGGCGGGATAAACACTTCTGTGAATGCTGCAAGGTATACCACACCTGCAAATGCAGCCTGGGGAAATTGTGCCATTGTTGATTTTGAGAACAAGGTAAATTACAAGCATCTGGACTCCATACAATTCATGGTCATGGCCCCCTCAGCTTCACTAATGTTTGTGAAGCTTGAGCATAATGAAATCGAAGGAGAAACCCAACCTTCCGCCTATGTCACACCTGTTGAAAGCGCAGAATGGCAGACCCTTACCCTTAATTTTTCCGGCATGACCGGAGAAGACAGTATTGCTGCCGAGTTTAACAGGTTTGCATTATTCTTCAATGTAAACGATGCAAGTGGAGGAGAAGGCTGGATATTCGATAATTTCATAGTCTACCCCCCAAAAGCAGTCATTGATGTTCCGGTTGATACAATTGAAGCCCCGGATCCCGACCTGGCAAGAATATTTAAAGCCATGGATAAGGGGCGCAGGGGAGAAGATCTTACAATTGGAGTGATAGGAGGATCCATCACTGAGGGTTATGCCGCTTCGACCGAGAGCAAGCGCTGGGGCAATTTAATGGCCGACTGGTGGGAAAACAAATTCCCTGAAAGCAACATAAAGTTTATAAATGCAGGATGGGGAGGAACCGGATCAGACATAGGTGTTCATCGAGTGTATGATGAACTTTTGAATCAGCAACCGGACTACATCGTCGTGGAATTCGCTGTGAATGAAGCAAAAGGCGAACATGCCGAAAAAATGATGGAAGGGCTCATGCAGCAGATACTACTGGCTGAAAACAACCCGGGCATTTCAATTCTGATACTTAAACAAAGTAATGGCAGTACAGCCAGGGATAGCCATATCAAAGTGGCTTATCATTACGAAATCCCCTTTGTGAGCTTCGCAGACCTGATCGATTATAAAGTTCAGGAAGACGGGCTTGATATAAATTCAATTTTTGTGGATGGACTTCATCCAAATGATGTGGGAATGGCCTACATAGGAGAGATGTTCGAGGAGCACCTGGATTCTATTTATGCCCGCTTGCCTGAAGAAGGCAATTTACCAGGTATCAATACCCGGTTACCGGAACCCATGATTGGAGATACCTACTCAAATACTGCACAATATTTAAGCAATGATATCGACCCACTTGCCAACTCTGGCTGGCAGATATCTTCCAATGGCTGGACCACCGCCGAGGCCAACAATCAAATTGACTTTCAGCTAAGCGGTAATGCCATATCCCTTATCTATACCAAGAATGATGATAGTGATCGCGGACGGGCCGAAGTCTGGGTGGATGACGGACCGGTAGTAATCATCGATGCCTATATGAACCAGGACTGGGGTACCATGTTTGCTTTTTCCACCATCCAGGAAGGGCTGAGTGACGGACAGCATACCCTTCATATAAAATCCATCGAGGCATCGAGTACATCCGGGAATAAAGTAAATATCGCCAGGATCCTGTGTGCCGGCAACATTGAAGACCTCACAGGGACTATTCAGGGCCACCATAACGATCAGGATTGGTTCTCGCTTTATCCCAATCCGGCGACAAAGGCCTTAAACCTTCAATTCCACAATTCGGAAACAAAAGACCTTTCCATAAGGCTTTTAGATCTCCATGGGAAATGTATATGGACCAAACATATTGACAATGCTCCCCCGGGCATGAATGAGTGTAAAATAGAGCTTGATCAGGGCACATTGGCTCCGGGTATTTATCTGTTTCAAATGGATGATTCGAAGACCATCAAAACCATAAAGACCCTCATCCACTAAAAAGGATTTCTAATCCATGAGCACCATCCTCCTCTGGTAGACCTTTGTGCCCACTTCGAGGCGATAGATATATACTCCGGGAGCCAGGTCTTCAGCATTAAAATCCACCTGGTAAGAACCTGCATTCTGTTGCTGATCAAGCAGGCCTCTGACCTGCATGCCTAACAGATTATATACACCAAGCTTTACTTCGCAATTTTCTGCCAGCTGATAATGAATGCTGGTTGAAAGGCTAAATGGATTCGGATAATTCTGGGAAAGCTCCACTTTCCCGGGGACTGTTATTTGCGCTACTCCCACAGTCGATTCAGTGAATTTTAGCCAGTTGATATTCTGATATCCCTTTACGCAATCCATGGTTAAAGTGTGCTCCCCACTGGTTATTGAAATTCCTTTCACGATGGTTGAAGTAAACACCTGCCAACCTCCGGTATTGGGAGTGGAAACGGTCCCTGTGCGATTCATGCCATCCACACTCAGGGAAATGGATGAGCCATCCATCTCCGTTGCATACCTGATTTCCACATCATACAGCGCTCGTGCGGCAGCATCCACCGTATAGTTAAGCCATTCGCCATCCTGAAAATCACCTATTTGAAATCCGCCACCTTCATCTTCACTATCACCCACATCGACAGGATCATCGCCATGATATGTAATAAGAAATTTATTCCCTTCTGTTAATTCGTGGTAGGAAACACCCTCTCCTCCAAAATCGTAATCCTCACATTCAATCTTTCCCGGAATCGGATGCGGCACACCCAGGAAGGGTCCCCGGGGTTCCTGAACGCTTATCTGAACCGAATCCGTAAGGATGCTTAAACCCTCGTTATCTGTAACAAGCGCTGCAAGAGCATAATGCCCGTTGCCCACTTCTTCCCAGACAATTTCAAAGGGCTCAGAACTGGCTTCACCTAATTTCTGAGTCCCATTATAAAACTCCACCAGGGCAATCTCCCCATCCGGATCACTGGCTTCCACTGAAATGGTAATATCGGAGCCTTTATCAAAACTCGCCTTATCCTGTGGAGCAGTGATAGTTCCAATGGGCGATTTATTACCCATTATAAACTTCAGAAAATCAATGCTGAATCCATCCGTATCCATTACAAGTCGAAGATCCCTTGACCCGGCTTCAAGCACATCCAGGGGAATGCTCAGCGTATCCCAGGCCTGCATTCCACCCGTATTCGGAACATTTATGGCTCCGGTGATATCGATGCCGTTCATTTCAATATGAAAACCCTTACCATCCATATCTGAAGCAACACCCAGCTCAAGAACATAGGTTCCCATTGTATCAATATGAACGGGATAGACAGTCCATTCTCCACTTACAATATCGCTCAGACAATAGCCCCCTGCATCCATGGTATCAATATCCACCCCGGTATCGTCCCTGTAGTAGCCCGGCACATTGATGGTGTCGCTGTCAGCATAGGAAGTTCCCGCTCCACAGATGCCGAAATTCTCAGCTTCGATAAGACCTGGCACAGAAGAAAGAACACCGTCATAAGCGCAAAAAGAATTCCATCCAGGCATTTCATCCAGGGTAATTACTTTGGGATTATTGTAAGTGTCCACAATCTGTTGCACCGTATTTGTGCTTACTCCGTTTTCATTTTCATAGAGTCCATAGGCCCAGATCATAAAAAATGACATCCGCGGCAGCAAATTAATAACCGAAGAAGAGGGGATTTTAAAACACTCTCCAATCCCCAGCGGTTTATCACCTGCCTGTTCAAGCAAAGCATTATAATATTTCAAATTTGTAAATCCGTCGCTGTAAACATCCAGTGCGGCCATATCAAAATATTCATCTCCCGGATTATATTGCAGATAATTCGAATGTATATCCTGCACATTCCAGGTCCAGATGAGGTTGGTTAATCCCAATTCGTTGGTCATATAATCGTGGGTTAACTGCCAAAGCGCCTTCGTATTATCGGCACCACCGGAGTTCCACCAGAATACAGTTTGGTTCTGTTCATGAAAAGGCCTCCATAGCACTTCCACCCCCTTTTCCTCCAGGTATTGAAGATAGGGAGCAACCACCTGATCAATTCGACTCTTCCAGGTTGTATTTAAATCGCCGCCATCGGTAATCAGATCGGTCCATTGAGCAGCACTTAATGAACTTTTTACGCCTCCGTCCCAATTACAGGGCTCTGTTTGTGTCGGGGGACAGGCATGCCACATCATATTGACGACAGCGCCCTGATTCCACTGTTTTTCTGCTTCGTAAGTGACATCCCAACGCAGTGAACTTTTACCATGAAATCCAAAATCGCCACCCCAGAGCGCCGGATACTTACCCGTCACCTCATAAACTTCATCGGTCCAGAAACTGGCTCCGGTAGATTCTCCATGAAATGCTTTCTGGTCGTTATGCTGTCCGGAAAGAATATTTTTCCCGGAAATACTGTAGAGATAGTCCAGAGTTTTAAATCCACTCTGTGCCATCACCAGGGGTGAAAGCAAAAAGACTAAAACCAGTGCTGTTGTGTATCGCGCAGATATTTTCATCGCTTTCTATTTTTAGTTCGTGGGTGTAAGAATCAGTACCATCTCATCTTTTGATCTCAGGTAGATATCCTTAACGATCATCCGGGTATTTTCAATTTTTGTGTTTCCTATATCATGATAATTGAAAATTTCCGGGATGAAGGTCTTTACAGCATAGTCCTTTTGGCTATCACTGAGATCCAACAGGGTAAGGTCTGTACTTACATCACAGTTGCTGTCATTGAGCACATAAATATAAAAATTCTCGCCGCATTTGACCGAATAGCTTTCTACAACCTGGCCCTTCACAGACACCGTATCGAATATTCCATTCCCGGCAGCAAGCATTTGATCGCTTATATCCCGGACCCCTTTAAAATAAGCTGTAATTCCCCTGTCATCAAAAAATTCCCACCACCATGACAAGGGCAAAACCGGGGTAGGTGTAAACAATCCATACCAGAGACCGCGCTTATAGTCATATACCTTTTCAATGGCCATGCTGGCGAAGTTCAGGTTCCAGTCCCACTCATATCCAAATTCCCCAATAGCAAAAGGCTTCTGATGCTTATAAGCTGCTTCCATGGTCTCCGGCCTCATGCTTGTTGTGCGCTTATAGATGTGTTTCTGGTTCAGGTCCATATTCTCAAGATCCCACATCCCCGGAATTTCTCTGTGGGAAACACTGGTGGTTACCATGTGTTTGTAAGGATCGATGCTTTTCAGGTAAGTACTCATTACATCGTGCCACTGGGCCACCTGATCAAGGGGAATGAGGATGCTGTCCTTGGGGGACCGGGTAAAGGCTGCGTTATCTACTTCATTGAAGAATTCCCAGAAGGCAAGGTTTGTTGAATAACCCCATCTTGCTACAAAATAGCGCAGTTTATTCTTGTATTTGATTCTCGATTCTTCAAGGGAAAAGAACTCAGCCGGAGTTTTTGCCGGTCCTCCGTTTTTTGAATTGAAGGCCTGTCTGCCCCACCCGCTTTCTTCCATATACATGCCATGCACATCCATGGCAAGCATTACGTAAATCCCATTTTCTTTGGCCAGCTCCAGAATTTCATCAAATCTGTTTCTTGAATCTGCTTCATCTGCAACCTGGCTACCCCTTTGCCTGGGAAGTGTCCACTCACCCGGAAGACTACCCTGGTGCATCCATACACGCATGAAGTTAGCCCCATTCGATGACACCTTGGGAAGAAGGTACTCATAGGTGAACTTTTCATCATCGCCTCGTCTCGGATCCCAGCAAATGTTCTCCCCAATTCCACGGAATAACTTCCCGGAGTCAAATTTGAAGGTCCAGTAATTATTCGTCCTTAAAAAACCTTCATTTGCAGACTCCTTGCTTATGAAGCTTTTATCCCCTGTGGTTTCTACAATTTTCCCCTTCTTCATTACCTGGAAATGATAGCTGTATTTTCCGGTTTCGGCAGGGGCAAATCGTGCTTTCCAAAGAGATGTACCATCCAACTTGCTCTCAAAATAACAGGGCAATACAAGCTTCTCCCCCGAAGGAGCCTTGATCATCATATCCAGCTGAATATCCCTTGAATCGAAAGGATTCCCGAAGTCCAACTGCATGGTGATATCAAGCTCAAGCTTCTCGAAGCGGAGAATTTCCTTCGTAATAATCTGATCTTTTAGGGCTGGCTGGGCAAATACTGATACTGCAAATAAGAGCAAGACTACCATACTGCTCAAGGGTCTGGTTCTATTTATCATATGGATCACTTTTTTTTAAATACAATTGGGAATTATAAAGTTAGAACTATTTCGAATCCCTTATGGTTGTCGCGTCGCTAAGACCTCACCTTCTCGATTTTTGTACCTGAAGGTTTCCGCTGCCGAACTTAGATTCCCACCAAATTCGAAAGTACCAGGCCACCCTATGGCAACAAAACATGTATCTGAAACCGGGTAAATTTTCCTCCATTCCACCAGGGGTGCATCAATCCAGTGATCATAGCTTCCCGGCACATCTTCCAACTTGAGAAAGTTGCCACCTTCATACTTCACAGTATATGCATTTTCTCCATCGATATATGTTCCTGCAAGTCTCTCGAATTTCACAGGGGCAAGTTCGATGGCATTGCTTAACACAAAGCGAAGCCCTTCCACATAGGCAGTCGGAGCAACTGTGGCGTGATTTCCATTTACGGTATATAATTGGTCGAACTGAAGGTCCGGATAAGCGCGTGATTTCAATTTTTCGACAAATCTCTTTGCAGCAATGGTCAGGTGATCGTTCTCGCCCGAAGCCAGGAAAAGTTTTACAGGGAAATCCTTATGTGTCGCAGCAAAATCCTCCTCATACTTCATGATCTCGCCACTTACTGCCGGTGCACTGGCAATGAAGTTTTCAAAGGTTTCCGGAGCAGTCAGCATCATATAGAGGGTGAAGTGACCACCCAGGGAATGCCCAAAGAGTGTGCGGTCCATCTTGGATGCACGATAGTTATCCTCCACAAAGGGGATGAGCTCCTCCTGGAAAAATTTAACAAAATCAGCCGCACGTTCCGTACAGCGAAAATCCCTTCCCCGGAAGTTTTCCGTTCCGGGACGATAGGCAACTGAAATGGATAAATGTTCTTTGACCATATTGCCCCAGAGCATCGATCTGCAGGGTTCATGTGTGTAAACAAAATACTGCTCTCCATCGACAAGGTATACTGTCGGATAAATTTTATCCGGATGATCTTTGTAGCCCCGGGGAAGAGAAACATAAACGCCGTATTCGTAGTCCATGATTTTCGAATAAAGCACTCGCTCTTCGGTGCCGGGGACACGAAGCTCGGGGTAGGAAGCAGCCTCATTCTGTGTGCCATCCGATACTTCTGCCTCAGCATCCGATGAATTGTTGCAGGACGCTAAAAAGATCAGGAAGAAAGTCAGGGGTACAGTAAGCGTTCTTAATAAGTTTTGTTTTTTTCTCATACCTGAAATTTAAAAAGGTAAGCAAGGCCCGGACTCCGGAATCCTGATAAGTCTAACTAAAACATTTACATGAAAAGAGCCCGGGCACTTTACTAATTTATTAAGGACGGACTATTTCCATCCCGGCATCTCATCGCGCGTGATTACACGCGGGTTATTATATACACTTTTGATTTCTTCATTGGTGTTGGCCTTTTTCACCAGCTCGGCCCAGGGCATGAAGTAAATCCACCTTGGCTGTGCGGCCAGTAGTTCTTCATTGGGCAATCTGGCACATTCGCCAATGGCCATGGGCTTGTCTCCCACAATGGGAAGGATGTACTCATACCAGGATTGTTCGAAGCCTGTTTCATAGATATCAAATGCAAAAACATCCCAGTATTCATCCCCCGGATTATAGTCCTCAAAATCCCTGGTCATATCCTGCATATCCCATACCCAAACCAGGTTGGACAGGCCCTTTACCCTGGTCATATAATCATGTGTATAGCGATATAGTTTCGCTGTGCCATCAGGTCCTGGCCTGCCACCCCACCAGAATAGCCCCTGGTTCATTTCATGAAAAGGCTTGAAGAGGACTTCCACTCCATGGTGCTCGAGGTATTGAAAATACACGGCCAGGTCATCCAATCGAGCCTTAAATTTTTCGTTAAGTTCCGTCCCCTCGGTCATTATGTCATCCCACTGATCATCATCCAGCTGCTCTCCCAGTATACCTGGTTTCCAGCCACAGGGCTCACCCATGTCAGGGGGGCAGCTATGCCACATGATACTGACAACGGCTCCCTGGTCCCATTGCTTCTGTGCCTCATAAACCATTTTCCATCGATTATCAATATTATCCTGTTGAAACAGGAAATCACCACTCCAGAAAGCAGGATATGTACCCGTGATGGCCTTAATGGTATCCGTCCACTTGGAAGGCTCGGCATTGGGTTCTTTATTGTGTTGTCCGGCCAGGGTTTGTTTCCCGGATATGGTGTAGAGGTAATCCAGAACCTGTGAGGACTGCGCCATTGCTCCTGAAGAGACAATCATCAGAATCATGACAATTGAAAATGCATTTTTTTTCATATTTGAATATTTTTAAATGATCAAATTCTACTATTTAAACAGCAAGGGTGCCAGATCCCTTAAATCCTGGCGCCATACCATCCAGGTATGACCACCGGGTCGTTCACTGTACTTATATTTAATCCCTGCTTCATCAAATAATTTCATGGTTTCCTGACCATTTTCATAGGCAAGATCCTCTGGTCCGCCCTGGGTGAAATATACAAGCTTAACCGTCTTATTGAAATCATCTGCAATTTCCGCAAGACGTGTTGCCCTGAGTGCTGCATCATCCAACTCAATCCTTCTCTCGGCCCAGTTTTCACTGATCCACCAACCCGAACTCAGGGGACAGATATAATCAAAATCTTCAAAGTGATACAGGGCCATCTCAAGTGTCTCCAGTCCGCCCATGGACAGCCCCATGATGGCCCTGTGAGAGGCATCGGTATATACCTTGTAATTTGATTCCACAAAGGGGATGATCCCCTTCATCAGATCATCTTTAAAAACCGGTAAGGCACCCAGCATAGATGGCTTCTCCAGTTTAATATTGCCATTGGGCATCACCACAATCATGGGTTCAATCTTGCCTTCTGCCAGGAGATTATCCAGGATATTTCCTGCACAGCCTATGCTTGACCATGCATTGTCCACATCGCCTCCTCCATGGATTAAATACAATACAGGCAACTTCTTTTTACTACGCTCGTAGCCTGCGGGGGTCCACACATGCAAACGGCGGGTCGTTTTTACAGTCTCAGAATAATAGTAGCGCCGGGCAATGGCACCATGAGGCACATCGTCCTTCATTGAGAAAAAATCATCTCCTGAAGTCATCTTAAAAACAGATACATTCTCCCGTGTTGAAGGATCCTTTGGATCATTCACAGCCAGGCCGTCCACCATAAAACGATATCGGTAGGCGCCAGGCACCACATCGGGCCAAACACCTTCCCATACACCACGATAATCCTTTTTAAACTCAATGGGATCCCATTTGTCATCGGATCGAAGATCTACCTTCTTTGCTTCAGGAGCATAAATTCGAAAGGCTACCTGGTTTCCGGGAAGTACTTCTGTAGAAATAAGGGAATCATTGGCGCTGCGCAGACGTCGGTTTGGCTCGTAGCGAACATCATCAATCCCCATGATTGAAAGCATCTGCTCAGCATATCGTCTTCCCAGCTTCCTGTATCCTTCTGCATTAAAATGCGCTCCATCCATGGGAGTGCAATCCTTTGAAGAAATCACATAAGCTGTTGGAATTGACTCCGGTAATGTGGCAATAATTGGATTCATACTAGCGCATCTCCCCCCCTGGTCGGCCTGTAACATCTCTCCCGCTAACAGGGGTACCTCATCAGCATCCAGGGAGAGGTCTGTCAACATATAATTGTAAACCTTTTTTACATAAGAAGGCCAGAGCTCATCTCCCTGGTTGGTTTCTCCCTGGTGCAAGAGGATTCCCTTAATCACACCGTCCTGCTGAGCCAGTTTTGCCAGCTCGATGAGATGCTCGTAGGGACTACCTCCATATCCTTTGATGA
This sequence comes from uncultured Bacteroides sp., assembly GCA_964601975.1. GTDB lineage: Bacteria > Bacteroidota > Bacteroidia > Bacteroidales. Next base: position 36,540 of record CAZRPW010000012.1, on the reverse strand, counting down.
TATCAGTAAACCATTGTCCGTATGCAGAATCATAATCCAAATACAAATCCTTATCAAACAACCTTATATCGCATCCACCTATGGCCACATTAATAACTCCCACCCTTATATGATCAGGAAGGCTGGCCACCATGGTCCGGCCGAAATAATCTGCCGGTGTAAGACCCGTATTGCATCGAACCAGGGGAGGAACTGCTGTATACCATTCTCCTTTGGTCTTTCCTATATCGGGGCAATCCACTGACTGCATAACCTGGAAGCGACTGTCTACGATGCGATCCTGCGCCTCAATGGGCGCTGCCCCCTCCATATTTGACTGTCCAAAACACAGGTAAATGTGAAAATTCGGATCCTGGGCAAAACTGACTGCCGTAAGCAGAAGCAGTCCGGCCAAAAGTAATCCCCGGGAAAGCATTTCATTTTTTTGCATCATTCAGAATAATTAAATAGAGAGGTGGATAAAAACTAAAACCAGCACAAGCATCAAGAGGAAGAGTACGGCCTGTACTCCCCTGGCGTACCTGTATTGTTTGTGAACAGACTTATTCGGTGATTTGTCTCTGTTGAGCAACATGGGATTTATAATACAATATGAACTGCAAATTAGCACTCTTTCAGCTCAAATGAATCTTGCTATGATGCAGACTTGTAAGCTAATGTTGCAAGCCGGGTGAGAAATGATGCAGGGAGGGTGAATTTGTTGCAGAATTGAGAAAAACAGGACTATTCAAGGTCCTTATCTGAAAGATCATCCCCGGAGTGACCCATCTCCTCGGTGATATCAAAATAGTCTTCAGGCCTGCACCCATACTGAGTAAGAAAGCACTTCCTGAAATACTTGATGTTCTGGAATCCTGAGGCTTCCATAATATCATAAACACTCTCTTTATTTTCAAGCAACATTCTTGCTGCCTCCTTCAACTTAATGATGCGAATAAACTCTATGGCTGTTTGATCTGTCAGTGCATTTATTTTCCTGTAAAGATTTGAACGGCTCATGGCAACTTTATCGCCAAGTACCTCAACACTGAATTCCGGATCCTCCATGTTTTGCCTGATGACCCGAATGACATTTTCAAGGAACTTCTTATCGGCCGATGCCATTGATTGAGAATTGAGCTGCATTGCGGGTGCAGACTTAAACTCTTTTCTGAGCCTTTGCCTGGACTCGAGCAGGTTGTTAACTTTCAATCCCAGAATCTCAAGATTAAAGGGCTTGATTACATAGTCATCTGCACCTGATTCCAATCCCTGTTTTTGATATTCAATAGAATTTTTTGCTGTAAGTAATATGACCGGGATGTGACTTATCAATACATCTGATTTCAGCTTCCTGCAAAACTCTATGCCATCCATCCCGGGCATCATCACATCACTGACAATAATATCCGGAAATTCCTTTTTCGCCTTATCCAGTCCTTCTTTCCCGTTTCCAGCTGTTAATACAACAAAGTTCCCGGAGAAATCATTCTCCAGGTAGTTCCTTACATCGAGATCATCCTCAACAATCAATAGTTTCGGCAGGGGCGCATTTCCATTCGGGCCGAAATCTTTCTTTGATGGAGCATGATGCGCTTCCCTGTTATCCTCAATTACAGAAATTGAAGAGTTGAAGCTAATACCGGAAGTACTAAGCTCGGATTTCTTCAGGTGCTTTTTCCCCAGCGGTAGATAAATCGTAAATACAGCGCCTCCATCCTGGCTGTTATCTGCATCGATCTTACCCTGGTGTAGCTCAACAAGATTTTTAGAGAGCGCCAGTCCAATCCCGCTTCCGGCATGTACATTTGAGCTATTTTCTCCCTGGTAAAAACGGTCAAATATCTTGTCTATATATTTCGGATCAATACCCCTGCCATTGTCAGACACCTTTATACAGGCGTAGTCGGACCGAACAGCCTTTCTCCCCATTTTAGCCTGGACCTTCTCCCAGGTTAGAAGCGAAGTTTCAATATTTATCTTTCCGCTGTCATTTGTGAATTTAAATGCATTTGACAGAAGATTGTAGAGTACTTTGTCAAACTTCTCCAGGTCAATATAAATATTGATCTCAGCTTGCTTAGTGGAAAATTCAAGCTCAATATTCCGCTGTTTGGCAAAATCACTGAACGCTTCGATTTGTTCCCGTATCTGCTTGTTTAATTCTACATGGACAGCTCCCAGCTTTAAATGCCCTGTATCACTTTTACGAAACTCTATCAACTGATTAATCAGTAGCAAAATCCTTTCCGCATTTCTGTGCATGACACTAAGCGATGATTTAGTATCCCCCGGAAGATCTTCTCTTGAAAGCAGACCCTCCAATGGACTAATCACCAGGGAAAGCGGAGTCCTTAACTCATGTGATATATTGGTAAAGAACCTCATCTTTAACTGATTTAATTCCTCTGTCTTCTCCTTTTCAAAATGCTCCATCATGAGCCTGTGCTTTAAATTCGCTTCAATCAGAGAATATCTTCTGAAGATAAGCAGCAGGGCCATCAACAAAAAAGCATAAATCACAAAGGCCCACCAGGTCAACCAGTAGGGCTGTTTAATCCTGATTTTCAAGGTTTTTCCTTCCTCATTCCAGAGACCATCATTATTGGAAGCAAATAGTTTAAAAACATATTTCCCGGGTGGAACATTTGTATACCTGACAGACCTCAGGTTGATGCCCTGTTGCCAATCCTTGTCAAAGCCCTCCAATATAAATTTGTACTGGTTCTTATTCGGGTTAACATAGTTTAAAGCGACAAATTCAAGTCCGAAAAAGCGCTGATTATAATTCAAAACCAATTCCTCAACTTCGTTAATGTTTCTTTCAATCGGCGAATTTTTAATCCCCGGCTTCATACGCTCATTTATAATGGCCAGATGGGTGAGTATAACCGGAGGCAAAATATAATTGAATTTAATCTCTTCAGGCCTGAATGCATTAAACCCATTAATCCCTCCAAAAAACATTTCACCTGATTTACTCCTGAAATAAGAACCATTCAAAAACTGGTTGCTTTGCAGTCCGTCGTAATTATCAAAGTTGATGAAAGTTGCAGAATCAGGATTAAACAGAGAGATCCCCTTATTTGTACTGATCCACAATCCTCCCTCATCATCCTCACATATTCCGTTAATTACATTGTCGGCCAAACCGTCATTGCTTGTGTAATGAATGAATTTTTCTAGCTTCTTATCAAACAGGTTCAGCCCATCTTCAGTACCTATCCAGAATCTACCCTTTGAGTCCTCAAAAATAACCAGAACCAGCTTATTACTGATGCTAAATGGGCTGTCGGAGGGCTGATAACTTGTAAAGCTAAGCCCGTCCTCATTTAACACACTCAGACCCAGGGCGGAACCCACCCATAGGCAGCCCAGCTTATCCTTGTAAAGTGTCACAATCCATGAATCGGGCAGTGATCCGGGATCATCCGGATTGTTTGTAAAAACCTTCGTCTCACCTGTGTTTTTGTTTACCAGGTTTAAGCCCTTGCTGGTCCCCACCCATAAGTGATCCTCATCAGCTTCGGCAAGGGATAGTACCCAGTAGCCTGACAGGCTTGTAAATGTTTCACTTCGCTTATCAAAACTGCATAGTCCATCGCTACCCCCAAACCATAGCTTGCCTTGAACATCCTCCAGAATGGCAAAAATATCTTCACTGGGTGTGGGGAAATGAGTGAACTGATTCCGCTCGGGGTTCAGCTTGTTCAGTCCACCTTCTTTTGTACCAATCCATAAAGACCCCTCTTCATCCTCATATATAGATTTTACCAGGTTTGAAGTCAGGCTGTTTTTATCCTGGGGGCTGCGTTTAAAATGCTTGAAACTCTTGGCTGCATCCTTATGACATGAAAGTCCGTTTCCCGTTCCAACCCAAAGGTTTTTCTGCTGGTCTTCCAGGAGACAAAAGATATTATCACTGATGATTGATTTGTCATCAAGCTTATTGTGCAGAATCCTGGTAATTTCATCCTTTTCAGGATCATACAGGCTTAAACCCTCTCTGAAGCTCGCCACCAGGAGTTCTCCCCGGGAAGAAAACCTTATCCCTGAGATATAATTATTACTGAAGCTTTTAGAACCTGCAAGACTGTTCTGTCTTATCCCAAACTTCCCTGTGGCAGGAATAAACGGATATAAATCACCCGAATCAGTTCCCAACCATAGAAACCCTTCAGGATCTTCGCAAATTGAGGTAATACTCATATCAATAAGACCCTCATCCAAAGGATCTGGACTATACCTGGTAAAAGTCTTATTCTCTGAATTGAAAAGGTTTAATCCCCCGTCTGTTCCCACCCATATATTTGATTTGCCATCCTTATAAACACAATGCACATAATCCCCGCTGAGCGTAGACGGATCTTCGCTCAGATGCTTGTATCTCTTTGACACATTTGATTCGGGATCATAAAATACCAATCCGGAGCGGGTCCCAATCCACAAACCATGGTCTGAATCCTCAGCCAGACTCAGGATCACATGAAGGTTTATGGATTGCTCATCTCCAAAGACCGGGTATGGATGGAAAATCTCCCGGTCCGGATCATAGTAATCCAATCCCTCATCCGTACCCACCAGCAGAGTGCCTTCATGATTTACAAGCAAAGAGAATATTACCCTCCCGCTGATGCTGGTCGAATCGCTGCGTGTACTTCTGTAGACTTCAAAGCTATACCCGTCAAATCGGTTCAGGCCATCTTTTGTACCCACCCAGATAAACCCGTTGTGATCCTGTACCAGGCATTTAATCTCGTTGTTCGACAGGCCTTCATCAATTGTGTAATGATCGAACAGAAGATCTCCTTTCTGCGAAAAAGAGAACTGAATTGTAAGTAAAAAGAAAAGTGCCAGCAGGCTCTTCCTTGGCATTTAAGATGTTTTTATGTTGGACCTAAAGATATATAATTTTAATCCTCACAGCATTTACATGGAAGCGCTACAATCCGTTGAGAGAAAAGAATACTTCTCTTCCATTCTCTAAAATCCTGTCTTCTCCGGTAATCTCAATGGTGCCCATTAAGGAAAGATAATATGCGTTCTTATTCTCATGAAGATGGAGATTCGTTAGATTCTCCAATTCAGTAAGAAACATAAGCAAAGCAATAAGCCGGAGTACTTCCATCCAGTATAATAATTGAAATAAATAGTTGTATTTTTATTACATTCCCACTTTAATAACCTGACATTCAAACACGAACTATGTATATCAGAACTGTTTCCTTATTAATTATTTCGGTTTTTTTGATGCTGGGGTGTAGTAACTCCGGTAAAGTAAAGCCCGTTGAAACGACTTATTCCTGGCAGAAACCTCAGGCAACTGTCACCGAAACCGGAGCAGTACTCTGGAAACCAGAACCGTTTGAAGACCAGTTAAAGGGTCAGGAGTTAAGGTATATCGATTATGAAAATGGCGATGATTCCAATGACGGATTATCGCAAAAAACGCCTTGGAAACACCATCCCTGGGATGAAAATGCCTCCCACACAGCCCGGGAGTCAAAGGGGGTAAAAACTTACCTGTTCAAACGGGGGGTGTTCTACCGCGGACAGCTGATAGCCCGCGAATCGGGCAAGGCCGGAGAAGCCATACGGCTCACCTCTACAGCAAAATGGGGATCGGGTGAAGCGGTACTTGTCGGTTCGGTAAAGCTTCCCGGGGAATGGATCCCGGCGACCGATGTAAGTATTGGAATTCCCGAACGACTCGCAGAACCCGGAAAGGTATGGGCACTTGAACTGAACAAACTGGACTGGTGGAACCATGGTGTTGTCAAACCTCCGTTTATGGGTCTTTTCACGGTAATGAACGATGGCACTTCAAAGGCGAACCATCTTGCAAGGGATCCGAACTGGCAAGCTGCAGGCAAGGAATTTGCCCACGATTACTGGCCTGCATTCAGCGGGGACGCCCAGGCTTTTAAAGATGAAATGGGCCATGAAGTGGTGGCTTATGGTGGTCAGGCGGAGGGACTAAAAGGCTATCCTCAGGATTATTTCACCGGGGCCATTGTCTGGAAAACCTGGCCTGCCCTGATGGGAGGCGCCACTCCGACAGCTCCGCTACCCCTGAAAGTGGTAGATGAAAAAACCGGACGATCCACGAACATGTACCGCCCTGAGGATGGCTCACTGGCCATCTATAATCCTCACGGATTTAGCAAAGGGACCCGTTACATGATTGAGAATCTGCCCCAGTACCTGGATACCGGCAATGAGTATTACCTGTACACTCTTCAGGATAAAGACATCCTCTTCTTTCGTCCGGAAGAGGGATTTGATCCCAACAACATGCAGCTGGAATTCGTCCATAACGATGGGATCGTGGTCATTGAGGATCAGTCTTTCATCGAGATTTCAGGCCTGGGATTCAGGTATTGCAACGGAACAGCCCTGGAAATGATCGGGAACTGTGAATCGCTATCGGTCCACCACTGTGTTTTCAGAGATCTCTTGAAATATGCCATTGGCAATTCCTTTCGCAGGAATAATGATGGACAAGTGGAACAGGCTGAGAGGAAGCTGGAATGGATGAACCGGATTGTGATCGCGGACAATGAATTGTACCAGATAGGAGATCAGTCAATTTTGTTTCATTCCCCGACAATGAGAAACCGGGAGGACAAAACATCACAAGCCCCGCAACTGGGAAGACTTGGTCATATTGATATTTTACGAAACAGGCTGATAGATATTGGAATCCGCCATCAGGGAGGAAGATGGTCTGCCATTCCTGCCATCTCCCTTAGAGGAGCCGAGACAGCAAACATAGCAGGAAATATAATCAGGCGTTCTATTGGTTCCGGAATCATGGTTTTTGGAGGGGCCACAGGGGGAATGAAGGATTCGGAATGGCCCCTTTCCCGTATTCTGGTCTATAACAATGCTACGGAAGAAACCGCACAGGGTGTGAATGATTATGGAGGAATTTCCCTGTGGCAGAGCGGTGTGATCTACGCATACAACAACAACATCGGGAATTCCCTGGGTCACTTGCCGGGAGGGCTCTTCGGCAGCGGCCGGCCCATAAATCTTTCCTATCCCTATTACATCGATGGGGGTTTTAAGATCGTTGCCTTTAATAACATTATCTGGGGGAATTCTGTAGATCCCGACGATCCTTACCGGAGCATGACCGCAGGTTTCTTCTCTGTATTTGGCTTTCTGAACCATTTTACAAACAATACTATCATGAATCAGGGAAGAGCCCTGGGAGGCAGCAGTGGCGAACGGACGGATATTATTTCAAACGTGTTCTCTGATATCTCCATACAATTCCTGATGAATAACCGGGTGGAGAATCCATCCCTGCTGGGTGGAGGAGATACCGGTGCTTCAGGTATCAGGGGAATCCCTTCGCTTGCCTACGGCCGTAACTTTTTCCATGGCCGGGCCAGTGCAGGAACAATGGTTTCCGGCAAGGGTTCATATAAGGTGGATGTCCATCAGGAGATTTCTTCTGAGACTATTGATGAGATGGCTCAGCAGATGCAATCCTATCCCATACGTTATGGTCAGTTAGGTCAATACCTTGAAGAGTCTCCCCTTGTGGGCGAACTCAGTCCGGGTGGATTACGCAATGAAGGGGTGACTGGTGCTGACTTCCGGCTGAGGGGAGGTTCACCAGCAATCGACAAAGGCGCATCTTATTTTTACCCCTGGGCGCTCTCCGGGAATGTTGGTGAATGGCATTTTACGGAAAACCATGCCAATCCTGAGATGGTGGTCGATTACTCCTATTACATGAGTGAGGCGCATATCAACCGGTTCATGTATTCATGGATTCCCATTTACAGCCTTCATTTCAACACTGCCACACTGGAAGACTATGTCGAAGCCCCTTCAGAAGATTGGGTTCATGGAGCTCTATCTTTTAATGGTTCACGTTTCGGATTGGTCGGGGATGAGACCATGCGACAGAACATTAATATGCCAATCACAGAGTTCATTCAGGGCCGGGACCAGCGCACCTGGCGGCTATGGAACCGATTGGATAAGGAAGTTTGGAGCATCCCCGAACCCGAAGATGGGTATGACAGCGATGGCAATCCCATATTCGGGAAAGATCAAATCATGAGCTATCCCGGGGAACGTCGCAAAACGCTCATCAGTACAACCGACAATCTCCTGGTGGAGGTGAAGTTCAGAACAGAACCCGGTTTTACCGGAGGTTTCCTGCTTTCAAAACATGACGGAAAGAGCGGTTATGCATTGTATATCGATGACAAGGGAAGCGTACAATTTAAAATCAGTGCCAGGGACTCAAACCATATTGTTGGTACCAGTACAGTTGTCAACGATGGCGATTGGCACCATATTCTGGCAGAGGTGGACCGGGAGACCGGGCGAATGACGATTTATCACAACGGGAAAGCTGAGGGTGAAATCTTATCGGCTTTACCATCCGACTGTTCCATTGATACACCTGCTGATTTTGTGGTAGGTAAATCGGGCAGCGAAGAGGAAGGTTTCCTGGTGGGTGCTGTCGATTTCATGAGGGTATGCCATGGTACACTTGAAGATGCGAGGACCAGCATCGGCGAACTCTATGCATGGCAGTACATCAATGGACCGCATATTTTCGACATGCGGGGTCAGCATGTGAAAGGAGAACGCCGCGATGCCGGAGCCCTGGAATTGGAATAAAGAAAGTAACTGCAGCGCTTGGTGAGATCGGGAAAGCTCCCGTGATATATACTTCATGATAAATCATACTATTCTAAAAAATTAGATGGGAATAGCTATGGTTGGATGAACCACGACCTAATCGCCTCCGGGAAATTTGAAGAACACTTCAGCCCCTTTGGCGGAGACGAGCGTTTCTGGATTGGTCCGGAAGGCTGACAGAATTCCATATTCTTTGAGAAAGGAAGCGATCTCATCTTTGATAATTAGTATACACCCAAAGAATAGATACCGAAACCTTTGAAGTTTTCAGTCAGTCAAACAAAGAGGCAACTTTCCGAAAGAAGATGCACCTGGTAAATTACCAGGGATTTGAGTTTAACATCCAAGTAAACCGGACAGTAAGCATTTTTAATAAAACCCGGTTAGAAGAAGATTTGTCTATTGAGCTCATGGGAAACTCTGAAAAAAGACCTGAATGATTTAAAATGTAAAAACCGCCCGGAGCATAAGGTATAGGTCCCCACTCAGGAAAATTATTTCAAAAGGTATTCGGTCATAGTCCCATTCGTCTGGCAGTGTCATCAGACCTGTCCTCGCGGGAACCCAAAAGAAATCTGTTCACAGATACCAATGATGAGCGTGATCTGAGTAACCAGTTTAATGATGAGCGTGATCTGAGTAACCAGTTTAATGATGCCCGCGATCTCAATATCCTGTTTAATGAAGAGGAAATCGTAATCGCTTATCAACATAAGACCTATGTACTAAACTCTGATAACACCCTGGATTTTGGTACAGATGATGAAAAAAAAGTCACCATCCTGAACGCTCATGCTCCTGAAATATTCCAGGATGAGGAAGGACAGTGGTATATCTCCAGTGTAGAATGGCCAAACAGGGGAGTCAGTGTGGATAAGCTGGAATGGGTAGCGCAATAGCGCTATCATAGAAGTGGATAAGCTGGAATGGGTAGCGCAATAGCGCTATCATAGAATAGGCTCGTGCTTATTCTAAATATTTCCTTATTTTCATGTGGATTTTCTATTTTTTGATGAAAAACGCACCCCTAATAAGAATTGCAGGATATTCCGGATTCATCCTTGTTCTGCTCTACCTGTTCTACTTCCTCAAGAAGGTTGATGTTTCCTTGATCTATTACTGGCAGCAATCAGTGCCTCTAAGCTTCGGCGAAAGCATCCGATTTCCCGGAGGTTTGTCCGATCTGTTGGGAGACTGGTTCCTGGAACTTTTGACTTTCCCATTTTGGGGAAGTGTGGCAGTGGCCCTGCTTGTGCTTACTGTCTTCCTGTCCCTTCATGTGATATTCAGGCAGGAAAAAACAAATCCGGCCTATTTTGCTTTAATGTTGGCTGCGCTGATCCCTTTCATTTTGCTTTTCACACACTACAGGTTTCCTGCAGGCCTTATATTGAGTTTCGTCACAGGCCTGTTGCTTGCAGCAATCCAAAGCCTTTATGCTCCTCGCAAGCTCTTGTCAAGGTCAATACTCTCTTTCATCACAGGAATGATCGTATACCTTGTTTCAGGTGTGGCAGGCCTTATTGTTTTATTCCTGGTGATCCTTATACAATCTAAGAAATCCCGGGATTTGATCTCGGCTCTTCCCCCTCTGATCATTCCCCTGCTGTATATGCCATTTGATCTCTCTAACACAATAAAATCGGCCTATCTGGGTTCTTTTCTGATTTCAGAATTTAATGTTTTATCCCCTGTTTTCTATTTCACTCTGGGCACCCCCCTCTTACTATTTGCGACTTTTACGGCCCTGAATTATCTCTTCTCCAAATTCCCCATAAAAAGACCATTGTTGCTCTCAGGGATTAGCATAACATTGGTTATTGTTATGTTGGCGCTATCTTCAAATGCAAGCTTCAATGAACGTGAAAAAGATGCCTATACCATTGTCCGTGCCGGCCTGCAGAAGGATGTTGAAACAGTCATTGAACTCACCGGCAGACTGGCCAAGATCAGTAATCTGGAACAGTTTGAATTCAACAGGGCACTTTACCGCTCTGACCAGTTCCTTGAAAAATTATTCCAGTATCCACAGCCCTGGGGAGAGAAAGGCTTATTCCTGGAAGGAGATATATCCTGCCCCGTGGCTATCCATATAAGTGATTTTAATCTGGAACTGGGATTTGCCAACGAAACAAGGCACTGGGCCACCGAAGCACAGATGGGTTTCATGAGGCACCCCATTGTGCTTAAAAACCTGGTTATTTCATATCTCGCTATGGGAAAAACTGATGCTGCACTTAAATATTTAAATGTGCTCTCCGGCTCCCGACTTTACAGGGAATGGTGCGATCAGATCCGAAATATTATAGAAACCGACAAGGTTCTTGAAGACCCTAGAATACAGGCTTTTTTGGCGAATAATCCTGAGGTAAATTTCTTTTGCTCGAGCAGTGATCCCACCAGGAAGATCCTGGACTTTTTCAATAACAACCCGGATAACCATATGGCTTTTGAGTACCTGATTGGAAGTTATCTGATGCAGCACGAGGTGGGCAAAGTGGTTTCCTATCTGCCGAAATTCAAAGAGCTGGGCTATAAGAAGCTCCCCAGATCCATTGAAGAAGCTCTCATGATTTATGCAACCAGTCCGAAAGCAGATTTAAGTAAAGTCAAAGGTTATTCTGCAAGTCCCGAAACGCTTAAAGATTTCCGGGATCTCAGCAAGCTGATGTCGGGCGAAGACGCAAGATCTGTAAAAAAACAAAGGGCGATAAAATATGAAAATACCTACTGGTATTACATTTTATTCACCAGTCCCTATGCCTCAAAAAAGTAGGAGAAAAGAAAGATGAAAGGATCCTGGCATTTAATAATCGTCTTCACACTGCTCCTTCCCGTGGCCTGTAGGTCCTCTGCTGAAAAGCTTGAGCAGTCGGGTGAAGCACTGGAAATCTATCCCGACTATACTTCCATTACCATACCCCCTAATATTGCACCCATGAATTTTCAGATCCTGAACCAGGGGGAGGACTTTGCTGTGAAGATATCAAACAGTCACGGCAAACACATCCGTATCAGGAGTTCTTCAGGAAGTATTATGATCCCAATGAAGGCATGGAAGAAGACGCTGGAACGTGACCGGGGAGGGAAGCTCACAATTGCAGTCAGCCGGAAAACTGAAGGAGGAAAATGGGAAAACCTGTCCCCGATATGTAATGAAATTTCCGCTGAGGACATTGATCCCTATATCGCCTTCAGAAAGATACCTCCGGCGAATATTATCTGGAAGAGCATGGGGCTATATCAGCGCTCCCTGGAAAGCTTCAAAGAAATCCCGATTATGGTTAACTCGCTGACCGACGATAATTGCATGAACTGCCATTCATTCAATGCGGGCGATCCTGAACAAATCATGTTTCATATGCGGGGACCTTACGGGGGAACCCTGGTCAAAAGCAAAAATGGAACACAGTTTGTAAACACGAAAAGTGACCACACCCGCAGTAATGCAGCCTATCCCTCATGGCACCCCGACGGAGACCTGATCGCTTTCTCAGTGAATAAGATCAACCAGGGATTCCATGCCTCTATTGGAAAGGATCTCCAGGTGATAGACAAATACTCCGATATCGTTCTTTATGATATAAAGAACAACAGCATTACCAGACCGGCCGAACTGGCCTCGGAAAAGCTTGAAAACCTGCCGGCTTGGTCCGTTGATGGCCGGAGATTATATTATCTCTGCGCTGATTACTATAACGACACGCTGCCTTATGATGGAATACTCTACAACCTGATGTGTATTGATTTCAATAAAGAAACTCGAAAATTTGGCAACAGGGATACCCTTATCAGCTCAAAGGATTTTGGTCTTAGTATCACCCATCCAAGGGAATCTCCCACCGGGGGACTGATCTCTTTCGTGGGACTAGATTATGGTTATTTCTCCATTTTCAACAATGAAGCCGATGTATATCTGCTGGACACCGAAACCGGTGAGATCAAATCGCCCGGGATAAATTCAGCATTCACCGAAAGTTATCCCAGCTGGTCGGGCAACGGATCCTGGCTTATGTTTGTAAGCAAGCGTGACGACGGGGTATTGTCCCAGGTATGGTTCAGCCACATAGACCATGAGGGCATAGCCGGGAAACCCTTTGTGCTGCCACAAAAAAACCCGGAGTTCTATAAAGACTACATGTACAACTACAACCGACCCGAATTCATCTCCGGGAAAGTGGGCCTGAATCCCAGGAAAGTATTTTCAATTGCTAATAAAGGAGCGGAGGCCAGCACCTTTAATGGAGCAGAAAGTGTAAGCCTTTCGACCGGAGCCACTTTACCGGCCAGCAAGAAGGATGATCAGTTTTACCGACACGACTGACGCAAATTATTCAGATTATGGCATTGGATTCTGACAATTAAATTAAAGAACACAGACTTTTATCGTTTTTTTCACCATAAGGATAGGGCAGGCCCTGTTTACCATTCTGCTGAATTTATTCTTTTGCCATATCCAGAATCTGGTTCTTAATATCGATGGGATCCAAATTTATTTTCAACTTGAATTTCTTTACTATTATTCCCTGGTTTGCAGATTCTGGATCCAGTAAAGAAACACCGGAACCTAACTCATTCAACATCATCTCATGCTTATCATTCCATTCCAAACCCAATAGTTCGGTTAGGTACAGGTATCTCTTTTTTCCTGACTTATTCATATTTCTCGCAAAATAGTTGAAAAGCCTGTTCTGATCAATGCGTTTGTTCATCTTAAATATGGCATGTCCAAGTCCGGCAATGCTCTTGCAATGACGTGGTGTTGATGCCATATCTACAATGGTCTTTTCTAAATCACTTACCATTGCTTTCTCAAACTGGTTTATCCAGATGCTCTCAAAACCAAAAAAGCGAGTTGGATTACTGTGGATGAGATGATAGTCAATTCCCCCTAAACTTTTGACTGCCGGTTTCATCTGCTTTCCAGTGACCAGATATACGTCGGTTTCGGATTTCCCAACTTCCGAATTGAGCTCCAGCCCGTGAATCCTTAAGGCTGAACAATACCCAATATAGTACACTCTGTTTCCCATGAGGCATTTTGCCACCTGGTGCGCATCAGGCACATAGCTTTCCGGATCAGCATTATGGGGTATGATATGGTAGTTGTTCCGGCTTACCTTATATAACATGCCTGATTTAACCATTTCTGACAGTGCCCAGGCAAGATGACTAGGGTTCGTCTGTGGAAATTCCCTTGTCACATCCTTTAAAGAAATTCCATAGGTATTTTTTTGTGAAAAATGCCTAATAATACTCCATTTCAATTGTTTGCTCATATGTTGCGATTTTTTTTATCCGTTTATTATCATTTTTTCATAATAAACGGATAAAATATATTACATCTCAATATAAAATATCCGTAAATATACAAATACTCATAATAAACGGATATAAAATATTTCAATATTCGGATTCGAGGCAGACCCGAGGCGGACCCGAGGCAGACCCGAGGCAGACCCGAGGTGAAATCATCGCATATTTTCACTCCTGGGCACGATCAAAGCACTACCTGACACATATATCCTAAAACCCAATCATGAAACTGATCAAACCATTTGAAATTTCCGCCAAGATCTTAACCTTGTTCGATGAAACTATCAACCGCCTGATCATTGTATCTCCCTATATGAAGATTTCCAAGTGGCATAAGCTTGTTAATAGGCTTAATGATTTGAGATGCAGCGGGATTATTCCTGAGATATATGTAAGAGACGATGCGGATAACGAAGCTACTTATGGAGACTTGGAGCTATTGGAACTCCCTTTTAAAAAAGTCCCTTACCTGCACAGCAAGCTCTACATGAATGATAGTTACGGCATTGTAACTTCTATGAATCTGTTACTGAGTTCTGAATTTAACTCCATGGAAATCGGATATGCCACTGAGAACCAGAATGAATACAATGACCTGTTCGAATACTACCTCAGGTATATTCGAAAAGGGGAGACTGCTCATTTTGATGAAATAGACGGACAGCCTATGGCAGATATGGAGGAGTTTATCCAGCGCATCAGGAAGGAACTTTCAGAAACTATAACAAATGTATGGCCTACGTTTCAGAGAAATGCATTGCATATAAGTACCGGGAGAAGTAACTACACGGTTACAATCAGCAAAGGCCACCTGAGGATCACAGTAAGTAAAAAAGCTCCGCTCGGGAAGAAGCAGAGCGTAGAACAGGACTACTTATTTTATGGTAAAAAGATTAAAGACCTTACCGCCATGAAAATACATGTACTCCCAAATACTGTCCCTGGCAAAATACAGCTATCAGGCGAGGCACTATATGCATTAAAAAGCACCTGCATCACCGGGATCTTAAAAGATGAATCAACTTACATAATGGACGCTCTAAAAAGCTTTATTGATGCTTCGGAGAAACTCGCAATGTAACGCCATTTGCAACACGGTAAATGGTCTACTGAATGACAATCTTTTTACTGACGATCGATGTCTTGGTATGAATCTTCAGAAAATACAGACCTCCTTTCAGAGATGCGAGATCCAGCTCAGCCCGGGACTGATTCGGAAAGAAGCGAAGCAAAACCGCACCTTTCATATCCAGGATTTCAATGGACTCGATCTTTTCACCGGATCTGTTCTCCACAAAGACCTTTCCCGAGCTTGCAGGATTTGGATAAACCGATATGTTTTGAAGATTATCAACTTCCTGAATGTCAGTATACTCAACCTCCTTAAATACGATACTATCGAGGTATATGCAGCCCGTGGTCAGTCCGGCGAAAAACTTCAACTTGTTTTCGGACTGAAAGGTGCTTGGAATAAACGGAATCGAGAAAGACTGGTTCTCGGTGGTAAGATCCAGGGTATCCTCCATATACTGGTTAAAAGGTCTGCTGCTCTTCTGCATCGTTACTATTATAGAGCGGGCTTTATCTGCTTTCGCAATGAACGAGATTACATATTTCCTTCCATAGACAAAGGGGGCGTCCTGGGATAACTGGACATGCCAGGGTTCAGTACCGGGCTCACTCACACAAAGCTGAAGCGCATTTTCACCCGACATTTCCATGCCTGAGACTATTGAAATACTTCCCATTCCTTCTTCATCATTTTCAAGTTGCCATGGATCCAGGCCATTATCAAACTCCCCGTTAGCTAAGATGTTATCCAGGGTATCGGGGATCTCTATAGTGGCCTCAAAGGGATATCCCACAATTGGCTGTTCCTGCATATAGGACCTTAACCAGCTCATGGCCGAGCGTTCTGTTCCATTGCTGTTTAATATACCCGTTCCACTCGACCAGGTAGCCCCTTCCACATAACCCCAGAGGGTAATGCCGGCCACTGCAGGATGTTCCCAGTATACAGGAAATAAAGTACTGTAGGTACTTAGCTGGCTGGCTTCATTATTGCTATTCCCTTTTGCATCCAATTCCGTCACATAAACAGGGACTCCCGAGGTGGCCATAGCGTTCAGGGCAGAATTCAGTGAGCTGGCAGCAAGCCCGTCTATATTGAAATAGTGGGACTGTGTGCCAAAGCCATCAATTAAGCTGCTGTCGCGCAGCACCTTCACCAGATCAAGAATTTCATTTCTTCCGGCAGAATTTGTGACAAGTTCAAAATCATTTATAACCAGTTTGGCATTTGGAAAATAGAAGCGAGCCTTTTTAAAGAGCCAGATTGCCCAATCATAACCGGTTTCACCCGGTCCGCCAAGCCCTTCGCGGAAATAAGGTGTTCCTGCTGCATGCTCTTCCCCGTTATAGGAGTTCAGATACATATTCTCGTTCAGCACATCAAGCTGGTCAATCAGTGGGTAGCGCTCGGCCACCGCTGCCATATACTCTTCCATTTCTTCCTGGAATTCGGCCGGTGTCAACGTTTCTATCCAGGATGGATACTGGCTTCCCCATGCCAGGGCATGATATCGAAAACTCATATGATTGGCCAGGGCATGATTATAGGCTATGTCGGCCTTGCTCCAGTTCATAACATCCCTGGTGGCTTCCACTGAACCCCATTTACAGGAATTCTCTGCTGTTACTCCGTTCCAGTAAAGACTAAAATCTTCACGTACACTATTGGGAATAATATTCGCCAGGTACTTCCCCCTCCCGGCACTGATTCCCAGGCTTTCTACTTCAGAAGAACCCACTGTAATGAGAACTCCGGCGGAGGTGAATGCTACTGCGTCATCGTCAGTTGCCCTGGCAGTAATCCGGTAGGTTCCGGCCGGAACTGCTTCCCATACATAAGAATAGGTAAAATCGCTTCCGGTGCTGCTTTCCCCAAGCAAAGTGCTGTCTACAAAAAACTCAAGCTTAGCGATACTACCCCCGCTTTGGCTTCCACCCAGGTCACTTGCATAAACCAGGATGGTAATGTCGGTCCCCTCCATAAAATATGCATTGCTATGGGGCGCTGTAATTACACAGGAGGGAGGCGTATTCTGTCCGCTCAAAAGCAGAGACAAAAACAGTCCACCAATGGCCAGAATTGATTTGTAAAAGTAGTTTTTCATGACGCTAAAATAGCAATTTGTTTATAGATCCGGCTTGGATAAATTAAACGAGGCATTATCTTTAGTAGTTCTCCTTAAAAGCTTGCCATGAAACCTTTTATTAGAAAGTATTACCTCTATACCCTGGTACTTATTACAGCCGCAGTGGCCTACGTGGGATATTATATATATTTCATCGAGATAGCGCAACCGGCTTCCATTCTGGATATCACCTATACCGTTATTAAGCTCTTTATGTTCGAAAATAGTATTGAATTTGAGCATATCAATATATACCTGAATATTGCACGCTTTTTAGCCCCGGCATCCCTGGCAACGGTGATAATCAGGGAAATTCTAAACCTGTTTTCCTACAGGCTGAAAAGGGGCAGGGCCAGGCGCTATCAGGAGCATATTATTTTTTGTGGCAACAGTACAAACCTGATCCCGCTGATGGATGAACAATCGGCTCTTAAAAATCCATGCATACTCATTCACAGAGAGGAAAATGTGCTGAGTGGAGGACGGCATGTTCTCAAGCTACCCTATGCTGAGTTCACCGGGGACATAATGGACGACATCTCCTTTTATGATGCAAGATATGTGATCATCTCCCATCTGAATGACCTGCACTCCATTGACTATGCCACAAGCCTGGTTCAATCCATCGACATGAATCTTCTGAAAAGAAACATTGAGATCGTATTGATATTTAACAAGCCCGAATGGTCAGAGGTCAGCAATGACCTGGGGCTGCTGGAAAGCCTGAATCAACAAATTCTTGAACATAAACATCTAAACATAAGGTATATTAACTATATAGACCGTGGCATCAGGAAATTATTACAACTCTGTCCGCCGGATTACTATAAGCCGGTCCAGAGCCCCAATGATGAACTACCCACCGTTCTCATCACTGGTTTTAATGATTTGTCAAAACGTCTTATCATCGGACTGGCGCTCAATTGTCATTATCTCAATCCTCAAAAATTAAAAGTTTACATATACAGCGACAGGGAAAAGGAGATTGCAGCCTTCATCGCAAAATATCAGCTTGATTATATGCTGGATATGGACTACGGTAAAGAAGATGCCCTTGAGGATTTCAAACATAAGATAGATGTCAGCTATCTATGCGATGTAGATTCCATTGAATTATTCGGAAACCTTGCCCGGATGAACCGTAACAGCCGATTACGATTTTCAAATAAAATCGTATGCAGGGATGAAGGCATCCAGAGAGCTCATTTGAGCAAGATGGTCGATCATGTATTTGTGGGCCGGGAAGAGACCAATACAATATCTGCGCTGATTGACACTTCCATCGACGAGATGGCCATGAGTATTCATATGAATTACATCCGGTCACAGGAAGATAAAAATCAGCGTTCAGCGGAATTGGACACCCACAAGGAATGGGAAAAGCTTAGCGATGAGACGAAGGACCGGAACCGCTACCCTGCCGATCATATGCTCATCAAGGCAAGGTCCATGAATTGCAAAGTCTGCGATATCAACAGTCCTGATAAAGCCTTTGACGTTAAAAGCTTTATTTACCTCGATAAGCTGAGTGAAGCCGAACACAGGCGCTGGAGCGCTTACATGTACTTTAAAGGCTGGCGCCAGGGACCTGAACGGATCAATGAAGCAAAGGTCCACCCTGATCTGATCCCTTACAAGAAGCTGAATGACTTCGCCAAACTAAAAGACCGGAACAATATCCTACAACTCCAGGAACTCTTTGCGTTGAAAAACTTAAAACTGGTGGAAATTCAAGATGAAGGGTAGGCCTTTATGAAACTGATCTTGATAAGCATACTATTTGCTGCTCTCCAATGCCCTGGATTCAGCGAAGTTTCCCTTTTTAAGACCCAGACCCGGGTTCAGGAGATGCCGGCCGACAGTACCGGCCTTGATTTAGAGGGACAAAAGGGGATAAAAGAAAGCAGGCTGTATAAAAAGCTGGATGACTTCGGAAAAACAAAAGCACTGCTCTATGTGCTGTTTTTCGCAGGGGGTATTGCCTTACTCAGGTCTTCAGCCCACCTGATCAGGCATACAGATAACCTCCTGCTACGGGTGCAGCGTAGGCCCAACAGCTTTGATAGTTTTCGGTTTACAGGAAATCCCTTCATCCTTAAAAACCCCTTTTTTGCCATCTACCACATGTTTCTTGGTCGAATTGCATACCTGAGTTACCTGGTATGGCCTCTGAAATATACAGCGGCTATTTCTTTCCTGGCGACTATTGCGATCCGCCTTTTCCATGAAGAAGCTCTTGCCAGGCCCATAAACCTTCAGTCCCTTCTCCAGAGCCCTCTGTCAGTGCAGCTTACCCTGGGAATCATTATGCTCCTATTCCTGGCGGTTCAGGTACTGCTCGTCATTGAAAGCATCCGAAAAACCAAATGGCTGTTCCCCCTGCGCCTGCTCGTCTTCCTGGTCATGGAAACTGTAATATTTGTGCTTGCTTTTAAACTCTTCTGGCTTCTCTTTTGCCTGGGTGTCCTTTACCTTTTCACCCACCTGGGCAGAGACTATATTGGCCGTCAAAAAACTGCTGCCAGTAATGGGTACAGCGCAGAGGGAAAGATCTACGAACCATGGCCCGATGGTGCTGAGAAAACATA
Source organism: uncultured Bacteroides sp. (assembly GCA_964601975.1). Classification (GTDB taxonomy): domain Bacteria; phylum Bacteroidota; class Bacteroidia; order Bacteroidales. The sequence continues at coordinate 16,790 of CAZRPW010000012.1, read as the reverse complement.
TCCTGAATCAAGCACCTAAATCTTAATCCCCACAAGCATCATATCATCCACCTGGAATTGTTCTCCCTGCCAGGTGTTCATAAAAGCTTCCACAAAAGCACCCTGATCGGATATGGGTTTCAAATGAGTATTCAATAATAGCTCTTTAAATCGACGGGTTTTTAACTTCTTCACATTTGAGCCGCCAATCTGGTCCAGAAGTCCATCTGTGTAGAGAAAGATTTCATCACCTTCCTCAAGTTCATAGGACTGGTTGGAAAAATCCAGGTGGGAATAATTGATCCCGCCACCAATAGGACGCTTATTCCCCTTAAATTCAACAAGCTCGTTTTTGGAACGAATAAGCATACATGGGCTATAGGCACCACAAAATTTCAATCGCCCCCCGGTTATGGAAACAAGTCCTACATCCATACCATCAAAAAGTCTTTCCTGTGGCTTGTTTACTACCAGATTAAACTGCTCATTCAATTCATCAAGTATTTTCGCAGGATCATCTACATTATCCTCCCTGACGACCGAATGCAGCAAGGATATTCCCGCCGAAGCGACAAGAGCTCCCGGAACTCCAAAGCCCGTACAATCGGCAACCAGTGCAAGACGGGTATTCCCATGCTGATAACACCAGAAAAAGTCTCCACTAACAATATCCCTGGGTTGATCATATACAAAACAATGCCCGGCACCAAAAACCTTATCCAGGTCCTTAATAGAATGCATCATTCCCAGTTGAAACCTTCTTGAATAGTTAACTGAGTCGGACACATTTCGAATGGTTTCCCGGATATTATCAATCTGGGCGTTTTGAACCAGGATGGTGGAATGCCATTGTTCCAGAGTCGCAAAAAGTTCCTGCTTTTCTTTTTGAATTTGGTCTCCGGCATTTAATAAATGATCAATCTTCTGAAGGGTGTTATCAAGCGGCTCCCTGATTTTCTCAGCCTCGGTGTCATCTTCGATACCCAGGGAGTTTTTAATGAAGTTATATAGTTTTGCTATGGAAATATTTGGGTCTTCTTCATTGTGCTGAACAGCCTGCAGGGAGCGCAGGGACCGAGGCAGGGTATGGATATCCAAATCAGCCAGGTAGGAGAATATCTCTCCTTCCTTGTAGTCTGACAGGATGTCCTGGTGAAAGGAATCCCACTCATACTTCACCCATTTGGAGTTCAGGTTTTCGGCACTTGTCCCAACCACAACCAGGACACTTACTACATCCAGTGCTTTATCAATGGCAGCCTTATAATCTGAATCTCCCAGTTTTTCAAGCGTCTCCTCGCTGAAAAAAACCTTGACCCCCTTATTCACTAAATGGGTATAAAGGGCATAGGCCATATGATAGTCCTTTGTATGTTGCCCATTGCTGTCATTATTCTTAAATGATATAAAAACCTGGTATGCAGCCATTGAATTAGATTTTTTGTGATTTGAAGCCCACCACAGGTCTTTTAACAACCGGTTTTACAACGAAGTCGTCTACATCATCGAGAATGATCGTTTCAAGAGCATCGGAGGTCCTTCCCTTTGCAGGCAGTCCGGCCATCCGAAGATTCTGATTGCGAATTACCTCCCCCACAAGCTTTCTGACCTCCCGTGCATTCCCAAAATACCGGTCCCTGGTCTGCACCAGATGCTTCATATAATTTCTCAGGTAAAGCTCAGCACCTTCCTCCAGGTACATTTTTTCGGCATTCAGCATTTTAACAGCAATCTTAAATAGTTCTTCCTCGCTATAATCCTGAAACTCCAGCACCCGGTCAAACCTCGACTGCAGGCCCGGATTTGATTCCAGGAATTCATGCATGTTATCCGGGTAACCGGCCGCAATCACCACAAAGCGACCTCTTTTATTATCCATGCTCCGGAGGAGCACCTCGACAGCTTCCTGTCCGAAACTACCTCCATTCTGATTGTGGGTAAGGGAATAGGCCTCGTCGATAAATAAAACCCCGTCCATTGCCTCGTCAATGCGTTTTTTGGTTTTGGGAGCGGTCTGCCCCACAAATTCGGCCACCAGGCCTTCACGTCCGGTTTCGACCAGATGCCCTCTTTCCAAAATACCCAGAGCCTTGTAAATATTACCAATGATGCGTGCAACCGTTGTCTTTCCGGTTCCTGGATTACCTGAGAAAACCGTATGAAAAGAGAACTTGTTCATCACATCCATACCCATCTCACGATAATATAAAACCAGCTTCACCAGCTCATTGATCTCCTGCTTTACATTTTCAAGTCCCAGCATATTATTCAATTCATCAAGGGATGTCTTCAGCAACACATCATTGATGGGAATCTTAGGATTCTTTGGCGGAAGCTTATCAATAATTCGCTTTACATCGTCCGGAAGAATGGTTGACAGTGCTTTCTTTGTCACCCTGGCCGGGGCTTCTTCCAGAACCCGGATCCCCATCTTTAACTTTGCCTGATCCACCAGAAAACTGGCATAACGTCCATTGCCGAAGTGACTGTCACGACTCTGATAGGCATCAATGAGCATTTTTTTCAAGACCATGCCGGCTTCATCGGTAAAAAACACGCTTTTCTTTTCCGCTGCCAGCATACTGATATCATATAATTCAGCGGGCGTGTAATCTTCAAAATGGTAGTGATAACGAAAGCGGGAAGCCAGTCCGGAATTAGCATCCAGAAAGGTCTTCATTTCTTTAGGATATCCGGCAGCCATAATGGCTATGTCGCCCGGACCATCGGACATCTCCTTGATGATGACCTCCAGGGCTTCCATTCCAAAATCACGCTGGGTATCCCTGGATAGCATATAGGCCTCGTCAATAAAAAGGATCCCGCCCCTGGCCTTTTCAATGGCCTTCTTAGTCATAGGAGCAGTCTGCCCAATAAACTCGCCAATAAGCGCAGCACGATCCACCTCATGGACATGACCTTTGGAGAGTAAGCCCTTTTGCTTGAAGACCTGCCCCAGCAATTTCACAACGGTGGTTTTACCCGTACCCGGATTACCGGTAAATACACTGTGCAGAATAAAGTCTTCTTCCTCTATGAAACCTTTTGATTTTCGAAGGTTTACAAAATCCACATACTGGGCAAACTCATTGATCCTGGTTTTAATCTCCTCCAGGCCTACCAGCGAATGAAGCTGTTCAAGGGTAGCTTCTTCTGTGACAGTACCCTTGGATAGCGTCCCCTTATCGCCTCCTGCCATGCCCGGGGTTGCCAGTGTGACTTCTTCATCCATAAGGTTCAGCAAATACCCCGGCTCGTCTGAGTCAGCAAAACTCAGCTTCACCCTGCCGATAAGGACGTCCATGAAAACGATGTTAATATAGTATTCGTCTTCCAACCAGTACCCTGGTTTCTCAGCACCCCACCCAGCTGTTAGAAGATAACGCTCCCCTTCACCCCCTGCTTCGAAATAGTTAAAACTGGACACCTGCTCCTTCAGCATTCCGGTGTCGTCCAGGAAATTATAAAAAACCTCTCCAAACCAGTCTGTTATAACCTTCGATCGTATCTCCAGCTGCACCCAAACATACCGGGTATCATTCTTATTGAACTGTTTCAGGTATTCCCTTTCCTCCATGGGGGTATCTTCTTTAGCCCCCTTGTAGAGCCTTATATCTCTTAATTCAAAATAGGGATTCAGAACCGTAAGTACATTACCGGCATCCTCAATATAGAAATTGCATTCACCTGCCTGTATTCCATTTATATGTGCAGTCCACTTATAAGTCCCCTTTTCCCATAGATAGCCCTCTCCAGGATCCCATTTCTGATAAACCTCAAGATCGTTTTCATCTTTGGAGATGGTCCTTACTTCAATGTTTGAAAAAAGTTGTGTGCTTTCGTCGGGCCCCTCCCTGAAACAGCTTAACTGAATCTCAGCCTGCCAGTCGACTTCGAAGAATTTTGTATTATAGAATTTCAATACAACTCCAATATGTTTCAACTCGCTTTTATCGTAAACAGAGCGGAACTTTTTCGAGGCATTGGCCATCCACTCATTTGATGCATAAGTCTGCAGGGATTTAAAAACATAAGTCTTCTCTGTACTCATAATCTTCATGGGCTTCCAATCATTAAAATTTTTTGTTTTTCACTTCCTTATCGCTGTTTCTCATTTCCTGTTCTTTTCGGGCAAGTTTCCGTTTCCATGCGGCATTGCCTCCCTTCCCGTCCTGAACCAGGGGCCTTAATTCATTTACTTTCTTCTGAATCTCCGGGGTTAGCGGCGATATAAGCGTATAGTATTTGAGTGCTTTTCTTATATAGGCTTGACTTCCACTTTGCTTTGAAGCCAGGTAATATAAGTCACCTCCGGTTTGTTGGGCTTCATAATAAGTGCTGAACAGGGTAGAAAAATGTTCAAATGCTTTGATTCCTTCTTCATATTGCTTTAAGCGGATAAAGCACTGAAGATAATCAAGAATGAAGTCCTCAGGAGCTGTAATCCCCTGGTACAGGAATTCATTAAAGAATTGTACAGCCTCGCTGAATTTTTTTGCGCGATACAATTCACTGAACCTCTCCCGCCCTTTAAAATCCTCAGGGTTGGAAGAGAGGAAGGTGAAGATCCAGCGTCCACTCTTATAAGCCGCTTTGGATATATCATAGTTCAGGTTCCAGAGCTCGGTAATTTCATCCTCCGGAAAATCTTTACCCATATATACTTTTTGACAAAAAACCTTTGGGTGCCTGGCATAGGAAAAGGCCCACTTCCCGTCACCGGAACAAAGGGATGAAATAATGATTGCTTCCTTTTTCAGGAATTTACTCAGCCTGTAGGCGGTAGGATTTAGAACGGTTTCCCAGCGCTCTTTCCGGGCATAGACGATACCCTTGCTGAAAAGGATCAGCCAGTAGCCCTTATTCCAGTTCATGGCCGTGATGGCAAAACCCTCTTTCCAGTATTGTTTTATGGCCTTTTTAGGGAATGTTGCCGAGCGGCACCATCTCTGTTCAATGTTGCTTGCAAGCTTACTTCTCACCACAAGCACAGATGACCCGGCAGAAAGCAGGCTGGTAACACACATGGGGTCGGCACTCGTACCTTTTTTAACCAGGGCCTCAGAAAACGAATTACCCCATAAATATTCCTGCGCCAGTATGCCAGTCCCCTTCTCCAGTAATACATAATAAAGCCCATCACCATAGGCCATATCAGTGATGGCATAGCCTTCATCCCATTTTCCCTGAATGACTTTTGCCATATCTTCCCAGTCAATCCTGGTAGCCCAATACTGGTCTTCTCTACAGGTGAAAATCATGAATAGACTGACGGTTCTAGGTTAAGAAACCTAAAAGTAAGAAGAAGAAGAAAATATCCAAGTATTATTCCTTCCTGACGGTACCTTCTATGGTTTTTATCGACCCATCACCATTATATTCAAGCCCGATGACCTTCAGGCTCCTTAACCAGGTCCTGCCCCCGGAGGGAACACAGTCATGGTGAAAAAGGTACCACTGCCCTTTAAATTCACAAATTGAATGATGGGTAGTCCAACCCACAACAGGTGTCATGATTACACCCCGGTAGGTAAATGGCCCATAGGGAGAATCGCCTGTGGCGTAACACAGCAGGTGGGTATTCCCGGTCGACCAGGAGAAGTAGTATTTACCCTTGTAGGTATGCATCCAGGATGCTTCAAAGAACCTGCGGTCATGATCACCTGCAGTGAGCGGCTCTCCATTCTCATCCAGGATCACCAGGTCCCTGGGCTGTTCAGCAAATCCCAGCATATCCTCAGCCATTCGGACCACCTTGGGACAGAGTGCAGCTTCGTCATCGGCAGGCTCTGCTCCCGATTCCAAAGCCTTATTGTCCCTGTAGCGCTGCAATTGACCTCCCCAGAGACCACCAAAATACATGTAGTACTGGCCGTCTTCATCCTCGAAAACTGCAGGGTCAATGCTGTAAGACCCGATAATCGGGTGGGCTTCGGGTATAAAAGGGCCTTCCGGACTGTCACTTTTTGCCACCCCGATCCTGAAAATGTCGGTCTTGTCCTTTACGGGAAAATACATATAATACCTGCCATCCCTGCAGGCTACATCGGTATCCCACATTTGCCTGCCCGCCCAGGGAACATCCTTAATATCCAGGGCCACACCATGGTCGGTAACTTCCCCGTCCACAGAATCCATGGAGAGGACATGGTAATCCTTCATATCAAAGTGATCTCCATTATCATTCTCCGCTATCCCCGATTCGATATCATGGGAAGGGTAGATATATAGTCGTCCATTAAAAACATGGGCAGCCGCATCGGCTGTATACATATGATCTACCAGGTATCTTGCCTTCTTCATTCTTTAGCTATTTCAATGATTCTGCCTACGGCGGATTTAGCTTCATGCTGGCGGTCAAAGAGCAGGGCATAGTCGGTGCGTCCCGGTATGGGCCACCCGTTTTTCCATGAATCAGGATCAGCTACACCCCAGGTGGTGACACGCTTAATCTTATCCTGGTGGCTCAGGAATATTTCGAAGAGCTCCACCCATCTATCGTTCATCTGCTTCGCCACTTCTTCGGGTAAACCCGCTTTGTATGGGTTCATAAATTCAGTGTATTCTGCCTTATCGGAAATATTCGCTCCAGCATTCTCAAAGGGCGAGGGAAGCACAGAGATATCCAGTTCGGTAATATGGACCTGTACACCGGTCTCTGAGAAAGCCACAATGCTGTTTATAAGATCCGCCTTCGGCGGACTGTTCAGTCCATAGTGCCCCTGCATACCCACACCGTCAATCTGCAGTCCGGCTTCCTTCAGACTTTTTACCAGGGTGATTACTGCATCTCTTTTTGCAGGTATATAAAGGTTGTAATCATTATACATAAACTCCGCCCCGGGATCTGCTGCACGGGCAAACTCAAAGGCCAGGTGAATAAAGTTTTCCCCGATGATCCTGTAAAAGGGGCTCTGACGCCAGGTACCATCATCCTCAAAGGCCTCATTTACAACATCCCAGGCATCCACCTTTCCCTTGTAACGGGTTACCACAGTGGTGATATGTTCCCTCATGCGTTCGATCAGGACTTCGCGGCTAACTTCATTCCCTTCTTCATCGACAAAGAACCAATTCGGCGCCTGGGAATGCCATACAAGGCAATGTCCGACGACATACATGTTTTTGTCTACCCCAAGCTGAACGAATTTATCGGGTACTGAAAAGTTGTATGTATCAACTCCCGGATGAATGGGACCACTCTTCATGCAGTTTTCGGCTACTATAGAGTTGAAGTGCTGGTCCAGGACCTTTAGAGTGGCAGTATCCTCACCGGTAATAATGCCTGCGTTGAGGGCAGCGCCCATGTAGAATTTTCCCTCAAGGGCGGTTTTGAGACTGGCCGCTTCTTCCTGTACCCCGGAGGTACAGGAAAGTGCCAGGATACTCAATATTAAAAATGTTGTGCTTTGTATGATTTGCTTTTTCATAATTATGATTTTCTTCGTTCTGTAAGTTCAGTTTCAATCTTTACTTCCATCTTTTTATCGATGCCATAGAAAAAGAGACAAGCCACACTTACCATAAATGTAAGTGTGGGGAAGACACTTATCAGTAGCTTTATACCATTCATTACCTCCGGACTCTGAACAGCCAGGCTCTCGTCATAACCAAAGCCTCCAAGGATGCCTGCAACCATAGCCCCCCCAATGCTCAGTCCGGCTTTCAGGCCAAAGATCATCGCCGAAAAAATGATGGCCGTAGCCCTTCTGTTGTTTTTCCATTCTGAAAAATCGGCTACATCGGCAATCATGGCCCATAGCAGTGGAATGGTTAAGCCATAGAAGAAACCATGCAGAATCTGCGTAAGAAAGACAATTCCGACTGCCTCGGGAGGGTAAAGAACAAAGGCCAGCAGGCAAAGGGCCGACAGAAAGAGGCCTGCCCCGAAAACATCACGTTTCCCGAAGCGATCGGCCAGGCCTTTTGAAAAAATAATTCCCACAATCATAAAGATGATGCCTCCAGCATTAAAAAGGCTGAAGCCGGCAGTGGCGACCTCTTCAGACAGCCGGAGGAAGTCCGGCATCCGGTCAAAGAAAGCAGCAAGTTGCACCTGGTCTATATAGTCTTTAAAATAATAGACATAGGAGCCTCCCTTCATTGAAAGTGTGATGAATATAAATACCGTGATTACAAGCATGGCAACCCAGGGCCGGTTGCGAAACAGATCCCCAAGGTCTTCCTTGAGACTGGATTTCTGCTCGGGTTTGGGAATAATCCTTTCACGGGTAGTCAGGAAAGTGATTATAAAAAATATTACACCGACACCCGCAAAAATAATCATCACAGTTTCAAAACCCTGGGCCTTATCTCCGTCGCCCAAAAGATAGGCAAGGGGAAGGGCAAAGACCTGGACCGCAAACTGGGCGACCATCACTGCTACAAAACGATAAGATGAAATGCTGTTTCGTTCAGCAATATTACCGGTCAGCACACCGCTGAGCGCCGAATAGGGCAGATTGTTGGCCGAATACACAAGTACCAGAAGGATGTAAGTAATCAGGGCATAGGCTACTTTTCCTTTTTCACCGAAATCGGGCGTGCTGAAAGCCAAAATGGCCATGATCCCAAAGGGAACTGCCGTCCACAGGATCCAGGGACGGAACTTTCCCCAGCGGGTATTGGTCCGGTCAGCGATGGCCCCCATTACGGGATTAAAAAAGGCCCCAATCATTCCACCTGTGAATATAATCGCCGAGGCAGGCCCTGCCGGTATCCCGTACACATCGACATAGAAAAAGGCCAGGAAGGTCATCAGGGTCTGGAAGATAAGATTCGCGGAAAGGTCGCCCAGGCTATACCCGATCTTTTCTCCTACGCTTAGCTTAGTGTTAGTTTGCGTCATTATTACGTTAAGTATGTATAAGGCAAATATAAGATAAGTTTTTAAACTAAGCTATTTTATAGCCGGAGCCCTGTGAATCAAATAATTCTTACTTTTGCATTTACCCTTAAAACCTCGCATAATCATGCCAAATATTTCATTCCGGAAGCTGGATTCACTCGTTGCATTTTTGCTGCTCTGGGCTTCTTCAATATTTGCACAGGTTGAACTCACATCCTCCAATCTTCCCATTGTGCTTATTGACACGAAAGGACAGGAGATTCAGGATGAAGAGCGCATTGTGGCCTGGATGGGGATAATTAACCAGGGGGAGGGGAAAAGCAATCATATCTCCGATCCGTTTAATGACTATGACGGGAATATTGCCATCGAGTACCGTGGTTCGACTTCTATGGATTTCCAAAAGAAGTCCTTTGGTTTTGAAACGCAGGATGTTTTTGGCAACAACCGAAATGTTTCACTCCTTGGGATGCCGGAGGAAAATGACTGGGTGCTTTATGCCCCCTATTCGGACAAAGCGCTCATTCGGAACATTCTTGCTTACCAGCTTTCCAGCGAACTGGGGCATTATGCCCCCAGGACTAAACTGTGTGAATTAGTCCTGAATGGCGAATACTGGGGGGTATATGTACTCATTGAAAAAATAAAACGGGACAAGAACAGGGTTGATATTCCCAGCCTGAATCCTGACGAAATCGCCGGAGATGATCTGAGTGGAGGATACATCCTGAAAATAGACAAGCAAACCGGAAACTCGGGTCCGCTGTGGACATCGGCTCTTGGGGGCATCTATTTCCAATATGAATATCCGGAATATGATGTGATCGTTCAACAGCAGAAAGATTATATAAAAGGATATATAGATGATTTTGAATATGCATTGAATTCAGAGAATTTTGATGATCCGGAGCTGGGCTACAGGAAATATTTTGATGAAAATTCCCTGGTGGATTTCTTCATTATCAATGAGCTTTCAAGAAACCTGGACGGGTATATGTTAAGCACCTTTTTTCACAAAGGGAAAGACAGTGAAGGCGGAAAGCTCAACATGGGACCCGTTTGGGATTTCAACCTAAGCTTCGGAAATGGTAATTACAGGAATGCCTACCTCAGTGAAGGCTTTCAACTGGATGAGAATGAGGTTCCCTGGTGGTGGGATCGTTTATTGGAGGACAGCTCCTTTACCCATGGTATTCAGAGCAGATGGACCTCGGTGAGGGAAAAACAATTCAGAGATGAATCCATCCTGGGCTCCATTGATTCTCTGTTTCTTATCCTGGATGAAGCCCAGAGGAGAAATTTTCAAAGGTGGGATATTCTCGGGAAAGATATATGGCCAAACTACTATGTTGGAGAATCCTACGACGACGAAAAGAACTATTTAAAGAGCTGGACCATGGACAGGCTTTTCTGGCTCGACAATAATCTCTCAAACAAAACTTTCCCTGAGGAAGTCTCCACCAGTATTTACCCCAACCCCTTCAGCACTGCCTTCCATTATGAGTTCTCCCTGAACAGACCCGGGAAAATCGATCTGGTCCTTTATGATTTGAGCGGCAGAATCGTGAGTCGGCTGATTAATAATGTAAATTATTCAGCAGGAACGCATTCCATCCAGTGGCAGCGCACAGATCTGGGCTCCTCGGTTTACCTTCTGATTCTGAGTATGGATGGAAACATAATCTCTAAAAAGAAATTAATTAAGCTGTAAAGGAGATCCGCCTTTAAAAGGCATAGGTATAATTTACCCTGAACACGTAAATCATGGCCGGGTTGGAAGTGGAAAGCTCGCGGTTGAAACCCCAGGCCAGCTTGAATTCTCCAAAATTCCCTGGCTCAAAACCCACTCCGGCAACGATCCTGTAGTAGTAGAACTCCGGGCTGAAATAGGGGGTGAAAACCTGGAAAATTTCGGCGGTGGCATAGGGTTCTATATACTTCAGCTTGTTCATGCTGATTCCCAAGCGATTCCGGAAATAGCGGGCATATGGAACAGCGCCGTCAAAAATCTCCAGTTCTCCGGACTCTTTCTGGTAGCGTAGTCTGTATGAAAGTGTCAGGAAATCAATTTTACCTTTGTACCTCAGATCAAAATGGTACCTCGACTGGTTTACATAGCTGCTGTCTTTCTTTTGATCCCGGGTAAAACGATAGGCTGCCCCCAGGGAAAAATTCTTATTGATCCGGTAGCGCAAGCCGGCTTCCGTGAAATAATTATTGATCTGGGAAATATTATTCTTGAATCGCAATTCTTCCTCCAGGCTAATGGTCCAGTCCTTTGCAAAGGTATGCGCAACTTTCACACCCGTCCATAGTTGTAAATCCCTTACTACCTTTGTTTCCTGAGCTGCAACAAAAATAAAGGCATTCAGGATCATCACTGTAAAAAGTAGTTTTCTACACATCAATCAAGCATTTTTAGTTCAGGATACATGGGATTTGCTTTTGTCACCCAGACATTAGAAAAAACCATGTGCAGGGTATCTGCTGCCCAGTCTTCCCTGTCCATGTTCCAGACATCATAACTTATATTCTCGAGACTTTCAGAATTAGAAGCAAAAAGATAACCCTTATTGCCATAGGTATAATTGTCTCCGTATCTGATCCCAATCCCGTTCCTCCAGAAAAGACAGGAATCAATGGTAACCACATGTGTCTTACTGCTGTAACCCAGCTCCAGTCCCTGTCCGCAATCCGTAAAAACACAGGAATAAAACTTCTGGGTTTTTGCCTCTGAATTACCCCCTGAAAGGGCAGCACCCTCGTGAAAGATGGATTCAAACCTGCAGGATCTCAGAATTACATCGCCCGGATTGGTACCTCCCCCACTATCCAGACCATCGTCCTTTGCATACATAAAGAAGGTAGAATTGATACGGGCTATACATTCAATCAGGTAGAGTCCGTCGTTATCACTATCTCTATAGATATTCGAATCATCAGGAAAATCGGTAAATACCGAATAATTAATATTGACCCGGGTAAAGTTCTGCTGTCCGCCTGTTCTTGCACGTTGAATCAGACAGTAATCCAAATCCAAAGTGGCCGATTCGGTATACATAATCTGCCCAATATGATCGATCATATAACAATGATCCAGTTCAATGGCCCCGCCCTCGGAATAAAAAAGCGCCTGCCGGTGGGCATGACCCCAGTCATAATCACCCCCTGAATGATAACCGCTGTGCCCGAAAATAGCATGGGAGGCCTTTACTAAATTAGCTACACCCTTACCTATCACTCCTCCCCAGAAAGATTCCTGGTCGGAACAGCTGAAAGTAACCGGCGCTTCTTCCGCCCCCCTGATCAACAGGGTTCCCTCCAGGTAGATATTCACTCCGGGATCGATGCTTAAGAAAGCACCTGTATCTATGCTCAAGGTGAGTCCGGCAGGAATACTCAGATCTGCAGGAATATGAATATAAGTGCCCGCAGGAATATTCATATTCTCCACCAATACTCCACTCAGGGAAGTTGGAGGATCTGTAAAAATCTCTGTCTCGATTGGGAAAGTCCGATGATCAATAGCCAGAGCTTCGGGTGCCTGCTCCCCCGAAGGAAGCCATTGGGAACCCACACCCCGTTTGATCAGAAAGGTCTTTGAATCTGCATTGGCCTGCAGATTTGCCATAGAACCGGTCAGCTGTGAACCCAGGATCACCACCAGCGGGAAGTCCATACCCGCCGGAACCTTCCCCGGGTATACCAATCGAACTTCCTGAGTCCCTATAGACTCTATTTCCACTCCACGTGGTGTCCATGGGGCAAGCCCCCATTCAGCCTGACCGCGTTCCGGGTCCAGGACCACCAAGCGGATCACCTCCGGGGCTTTGTCTGCCGAGCCATAGGGATAAATCTCAATCCTGTAATAGCCGGCACTGCTGAGATCAAGGCTCACCGGGTCTGTGTATTCCTTATCATTGAGTAGAATCCGCTGGACACGCTCCTCCATGTAAAACCTGCAATCGGCAATCATTCCCTCGGTATAATCCTCCATATCTGAGAGCTCATCCAGGCTTATGCCAGCCTTTGGGTCCGGATCGGGAACCGGACCCGAACCCGGATCGGGATCCTCAGGCTTGCAGGAGTAGCTTATGAGCATCAATATCAGGGTCATAATGCTTATTTCAAATATTTTCATAGGGCACTCCTTTCCAGGTATTTAAGATGCTCCTTCATGGAATCGAGCCGCCAGGTTAAGAGCTCCTTTTTCTCGGCCATATTTTCCTGCCATAATTCTGTACTTGTGGCCCGCTGGTCGTATTGGGACTGAAGAATTACCTCTTCAATGTTATAAAAGGGCCTCAATTCCTTTTCAATCTGATCGAACAAAAGGTTCAGATCTTCCTTTCCAAAACCGCTCATCATATCCCCGATAGTCTTTTCATAACTGGCATAAAGAAATGAATCCACGGCAATAATATAATCCAGGTCGTCTTCAATAGAAAATACAAGCCTGTCACCTATTTCATCGAAGACATCCTGCTGGGACTCATATCGTCTTTCACCAAAAATGGTTCCTGTGCCCCAGTATCTACCCACCTCATGTGGACGATAACTGAAGATATCATCATAATCCCAGGGAATAAGCCTGTAGCGAATCCCCTCCTGTCCGACCATGGAATAAAAATACAACTCGTCGGTATAGTCTCCATTCTTTAAAAAATATTCTATCCCCATTTTTCTGAAATACTGTTGCAGGTCGAGCCGCTGATCGAGGTGCTCATATAATTCCGGCCCTTTTAATCCGGGCAGCCGGGTATACATTTCCTTAAACCTGTTTAGATAGTCTTCTTCTGAAATATTGTACTGCCCGGGCTTATACTCAGAGTCTTCAATGCTGTGATTGTAATCCCTGCGCAAAATAAATTCAGAACCCTGATCCGGGGCATATTGCTCAGGATCCTCAACCAGAAAGTATACCCCCTGATTTTCTCCATTGATGCTTAATCCAACATATTTATAAAACAAGGGCATCACACCAGCCTTTTCCAGAATCCCAAAGGCAAGCCGGTTATTGATATAGGTATAGTCCATGGAGAGGGAAATCAATTTGAACCTGGTCAATTCCTTCAACCCCTGTCCATCCATCCCGGGAACAAAAACCGGGCTATCCAGTTTAAGGGAGAAGCTTTTTCGCCGGTAATCCAGGGTAGTTCGGCCACGAACCCTCATCTCGCTGACAAACAGGGGATGTTCATTGAAGGCCACTGACAGCTCCGGATCTTCAATCACATAAGCTGTATCCGTGCTGTTAAATACAAAATCTTCCATCTCGGGCGAAAGGGATAATTCAAAAACCTCCATGGGCAGATCTCCCACCTCCATCTCCCTGTAGCAGGAGCTCAGCAGCAGGATCATCCCAATTATAATATAGAAATGCTTTAACACAACGAAGGAAGAATTAAATGCCGCTACAAAGAAAGTAAAAACATATACTGCAAAAGAATTACTTTTGGAAAAAGCAGAACAATGAAACTGATTTCCTGGAATGTGAACGGACTGAGGGCCGTTGCTAAAAAAGATTTTTTTAAGGACTATGAAGCCATGGCCCCGGATATCCTGTGCCTGCAGGAAACAAAGGCGCAGAATGAGCAGGTGGAAGAAGTGCTGGTTTCCATGAAGATGGACGGCTTGCACCTGTTCTCGAACCATGCAGAGAAAAAGGGGTATTCGGGCATCGCGGTTATTAGTAAGACCTGGCCCCTGAAAGTGAGCCGTGGAATTGGAATTGCCGAGCATGACAATGAAGGACGTGTGCTCTGCCTGGAATATGAAACCTTCCACCTTGTAAATGTATATGTGCCAAACTCGGGCAATGACCTGAGGAGGCTCGATTACCGCCAAAAATGGGACCAGGCTTTCTTCAGCTACCTAAAGGAGCTTGAAAAGTCAAAACCAGTGATTGCCTGCGGCGATTTTAACGTGGCGCACAGGGATATCGACCTGGCCAGACCTAAACCCAACTACAACAAAAGTGCAGGTTTTACGCAGGAAGAAATTGACGGGATGGACCGTTTTACCGCGGGTGGATTCATCGATAGCTTCAGGTATTTTTACCCCGACCGGGGCGAGCAATATTCATGGTGGAGCTACAGGGCGGGTGCCCGGGCCAGGAACATTGGCTGGAGAATTGACTACTTCCTGGTTTCAGAAGCCTTCCTGCCTTCGGTAAATGATGCCTTCATCCTGCAAGAGGTGGCGGGTTCGGATCATTGCCCTGTGGGAATTGAGCTGATACCATAAATTGCTCAGCCAGCCCTTCTGAAAAAGAAAACTTTTTATAGGTTTTGCCAGTGTTTTTATACGCTTGCCCCATCATACAAATTCCCAGACTAAAAATAAGACGTGGTTTTTAGAATGTTGAGAATAATTTTTTAATTTTCTGTGCATTTAACAAACCCTTATTATTAAACCTAAACTCAATCCACATGTAGAAAGTTCTGTTGGCTTCGGCCGTTCTATTCCTGATGATGTATTCCTGTGAAAAGGATAAAGGCATCGAAACTCCCTTAAGTGATACCGAAATCTCGGCATCTTTTGCAGATGAAGTAATTCCTGGAAAATACATTGTGATCCTCGATGGAGGTATGACAACTTTCAAATCAGCCATTGCTGATGAGGCTGCAAGAGTTGATATGGTTCAAAAAGAATCATCCCAGGTACTCTCCCTGGCCGGTATTAGGAATAAAATTCCGGATAAGGTTTATGGATCTGCCTTAAGGGGCTTCTCAGTTTCCCTTTCTGAAGAAGAAGCTATTACCCTGAGAGGACAAACAGGTGTGGCCGGCGTTTGGCAGGACAGGCTCGTTACATTGAAGAAGCCGGGCACCACCCCAACTGAGCCGGTTGACCAATCCATCCCCTACGGCATCACAAGGGTTGGAGGAAGCACCAGCTATACAGGAAATAATGTGGCCTGGATCATTGATACCGGAATTGACCTTGACCATTCTGACCTGAATGTGGACGCCGCAAAATCAAAAACTTTTGTGATCAGAACCACTACTGCAGATGATGACAACGGTCACGGAACGCACTGTGCAGGTATCGTAGCAGCAATTGACAATGAAATTGGAGTTGTAGGAGTTGCTGCAGGAGCCACTGTGGTAGCTGTGAAGGTATTAAATAAAAGAGGATCGGGAACTATGACTGATATCATTGCGGGTGTAGACTATGTGGCAGCGAATGCCCAGCCTGGTGATGTGGCAAATCTGAGCCTTGGCGGCAGTGTCTATGATCCCATTGACGTAGCAGTGATGAACCTTGGTGAGGCAGGTGTTTTAGTTGCGCTTGCTGCAGGCAATGAGACAGACGATGCAAACAACCATTCTCCTGCCAGGGCCAATGGGGAGAATCTTTACACAGTTTCTGCGATGGATTCCAATGACGCTTTTGCCTATTTCTCCAACTATGGCAATCCTCCCATTGATTACTGTGCCCCCGGTGTGAGCATTCTCTCCACCTACAAGAGTGGCGGATATGCTACTATGAGCGGAACCTCGATGGCAGCACCTCATGTTTGCGGTTTATTACTGGCAACAGGAGGAGCACTTTCGACCGATGGGTATGTAATCGGTGACCCGGATGGAGAAGCAGATCCCATTGCCCATAATTAGAATTTCAACTTTTTAAAGGTAAGAGGCTGTCTCAAAAGGGGCAGCCTCTTTTTAATTGCACACTGACCAGTCCTGAATAAGCGATACAGATTTATTGGACGATAATAACACTTCTAACTAACCGTGTCAAAGTTTGCCCTGTTGGATACCCAGTAATTCCCATTGGATTCTCTGGGTTGCGAGCCGGATCAGGAGTCTGTCAGGTCCAGAAGCCATAGTCGCCCAGATTCCTTTGTGATTGATGAATTTCTGGAAGCAGGGTAATATTTTATATCCGTTTCTTATGATTTTTTAGTAATATTCAGATATAATATATTTGAAATGAATATTTAATATCCGTTTCT
>CAZRPW010000011.1:0-71316 GCA_964601975.1 uncultured Bacteroides sp. | reverse complement strand
CCAGATGAACACCGAACTGCTTCCTGTCAATGGCCCTCAGGAGCCTAAGGTAAGAATCGGCCGAATCGGGGAAGGCCCAGGGCATGGCCTCAAGGGCAAAAAAAGTCCGGGTGGGCTTCACCGCATCAATGATCTTCCGGGTGCATTCCACAACCTGGGCGAAGGTATCATCCGTCAGATTGTCCTTATGCGGTCCGGCCCAAAAGTCAGGGTTCTTCGATCCGCTCACATTTACACAACAGCGGGCTCCAATCTGATCGGCCAGTTGCAGTCCGTCAATGCACTTTTGGATGGCGTGGTCTGCTTCATCCTGGCGGGGTGAAATTGGATTGCTCCAGGTTCCTACCTCAGCAATAATAATGTCATTCTTTTGGGCTGCCAGCTCATAGGCTCGAATCACCTTTTCGTCCTCACCCGGTTTTACAGGGCAGTAGGCTGCTCTGTATCCCAATTTTTGTAAGGATTTAATCCATCCATCAGGGCCTTCAAAAGAATCAAAAACGGGCCCGCCAAGTCGGATAAGGGATGGTTTTTGTGAGGCTCCTTTCAAAATCCCGGGCGCCATCTGTATAGCCACCATACCGGCGCCCACAGTTTTCAGATAGGATCTTCTTTTCATAATCGTTGTATTGAGAAAAAGAATTCAAAAGATATGAATAACTTCCCGTAAACTGATCACCACAATGTTTTTACATTATATTTGATCAAGTAAAAATCCATCCATGTATAAGATAACTGCTCCATTTTTGACTATCCTGTTTTTGAGTATGATGCTGATACCACCCTCGTGTGATATGATCACAACAAAAGCTCCAAAGGAGGATTCCTGGAAAGAGGTCCTCGATGCAGACCTTCACCTCCTCGGTCACAGGAACTGGATCCTGGTGGTGGATAAAGCATTTCCGGAACAATCGTCTCCGGGTATGAAGTACATCTACGTGGAAGAAGATCTACTACCCACCCTGCAGTATGTTCTTAAGAGTGTAGAATCAAGCACGCATGTGAATCCAGTCATCTACATGGATAGGGAGCTGGGGTTCATTTCCGAGAAGCAGGTTCCCGGGATTGAGGAATTCCGAAACAGAAGTTTAGAACTACTGGAAGGCAGGAGTGTCAAAACCCTTCTACATAATGAAGTTTTCAAATTGCTCGACGAAAGCGCCTCCCTGTTCCGGATTCTTGTCATTAAAACCAATACTACTCTCCCCTACACCTCGGCCTTTCTCCTGATGGATTGCGCCTATTGGAATGGTGAGCAGGAAGAAGCACTCAGGAAGGCCATGGATGATTCCTCGTGGCCAGCATTGTGAGATCACAATTCCCTGATCCAGATATTTCTGAAACTGATTGCTTCGCTGGGATCGCCATGATCCTGCAGCTTGATGGGACCGGCCCCATGTTTTTTTACCTGGGGAAACCCTATATAAGGTGTAGTACCGTTTATCCTTGTGTGGTTCTGTATAATAACCCCATTGTGAATAATGCTCACAAAGGGGTAGGTGCGATAGCTGCCATCGGATGTAAAGGTCGGTGCCGTATAGATAATATCATACACATTCCATTCACCTGGCTTTTTCATGGCATTCACAAGGGGAGCTGATTGTTTATATATACTCCCGGCCTGACCATTTGCATAGGTTTTGTTTCCATAATTGTCCAGTACCTGAACTTCATATATTCCTTGCAGGAAAATGCCGCTGTTACCACGAGCCTGACTTTTTCCGGTAATTGATGCGGGGACTTTCCACTCTATATGAAGCTGAAAATCATTAAATTGATTCTTCGTCTCAATGTCCCCGGTTCCCTTTTTTACGGTGAAAACACCATCAGATACAATCCATTTTGCTTCTCCCTCTTTGCTACTCTTCCAGGCGGAAAGATCTTTGCCATCGAATAAAACAATCGCATCGGAGGGAGCCGGAACCGGCTCATCACAGTCAAGATCTCCCGGAGTCACAATTTCTGGCTGAGGAAGCCAGAACTCGGACATATCCGGCTTCATTTCACCTGGTTTCGGGAAGGTTTCCTGAGCTGAAAGTTTGCCAAAGGCCGCTACAGTGAGAAATAATAGCATAATGTTCCTGATTTTTATTGCATTCATTTTGGAGGTTTTTTATTTGAGTTATGGTTTAAAATTACTTTTCTAAGATACCGGTTTTTACCAGAATCCGCCGAATAATACCTTCATATTTATTCGATCAAAAGGCCAATTTTACCCTCTTTGAGTAATTGTGTTTATCGCATCTTATTGTTTTGTTTTTTGTAGTTTTGAAATCCAATTAAATCCTGATAATATGCCACTATACAAGGGCCAAAAAGCACTTTGCAGACCATTTGTCTTATTGTCTGTATGTTTCATGTTGCTGACATCCTGCGCTCCAAGACCTGCATCCGGGCCTGAAAAACCAAATATTATATTTTTCATTGCGGACGACATGTATCCTGAAATGTTCAACACCCGGCCCGAAGGCAAAGGACTGAACCTGACCCCGAATATCGACCGCCTGGCCACCGAGGGGGTTTTTCTGACCCGGCAGATTGTGGCCTCTCCCGTGTGTACACCCAGCAGGTACAACTGCCTGACCGGGAATTATGCCAGCAGGGCCACAAACAAAGAATTTTTAAAATTTACAGAGAAGAACGAAGGGCAAACCGCCATCCAGTGGAACTCGTTCATCACCCCGGGTAAAGAAAAGACCATGGGCCACTATTTCCAGGAACTGGGCTATAAAACCGGCTTTGTGGGGAAAAACCATGCGGTTGAAAGTCTTTCACAGATTGATCAGACCCAGAAACCAGATCTTCATGCCGATCCCAACGATCCGGAAGTAAAAGCCGGGCTTGAGAAACGACACAGCTTACTACAGGAGGACATCAGGTCTTCGGGTTTCGATTTTGCCGACAATCTTTACCATAATAATCCCAGGTGGCTGGGCGTGGAAGCTCTTGCCTGTCAGAACATGGACTGGGTGGCTGAAGGCGGATTAAGATTCCTGGATACTTACAAGGATGAACCCACTTTTCTCTATTTTGCCACCACCATCCCCCATCACCCGCTCGATCCTGAGCACTCTTACGATGCAGATCCCAGGATTACCCCAAGAGGTTACCTGGACCAGCCCCTGGATGTATTGCCTTCAAGGGAATCCCTGAAAACAAGAGCCGCCGGGGCAGGAATAACTGAACCGGAGAGAATCAACCTGCTTTGGATGGATGATGCCCTGGGTGCTTTGCTTAAAAAACTTGAAGAGACCGGGAAAATCGACAACACCATCATCGTATTCTTTAATGATCATGGTCAGCATTCCAAGGGAACACTCTACCAGGGTGGCATACACTCTCAGTGCATCATCTGGAGAAGTGGCGGATTTAAAGTTGGAAACACCTGTGATGCCCCTGTTTCCAACGTGGACTTTCTTCCCACTTTGCTGGAGTATGCAGGCATGGAGAATACTTCGGGGATTTTTGATGGTTACAGCTTCAAAGCGGCCCTGGAGGGGGAGGAATATACTCCACGTAAATCCATGTTCTTTGAACTGGGTTTTGCCCGGGCTGTGGTGAAAGGGAAATATAAGTACCTGGCTGTAAGATATCCCTCCTACGCCGTCAATGCAAGCCTGGAAGAAAGGACCGAAATGCTGAATGGCTACAATGAAATGCGCCGCTCATTTGGAGGCTTTGCCGTGAACTTTGACCCCACCCTTCCCTATGGTCACCTCGAGATGTTCCCTGGCGGCGGAGATGCAGAGAAGGCCACCTATGGAAATAAATCCGGCTACTTCGACCCTGACCAGCTCTATGACCTGGAGGCCGATCCCATTGAAGAAAATAACCTGGCCCTCGATACTGCTTATGCGCAGATTCTTGACGAGATGAAGGCGGAAATGCAGCTGTACCTGGATGAACTGCCCGGCAAATTTAAGCTCTGAACGGATCAGGAATCACATCAGTCCTGTGAATCCCTGGTGAATAAATGACTCTGCATATTTGCATTCTCGTTTGTACTGGAAGCCCCTGAACTCATCCATCTTCTGATGAAAGGAATACCACTCGGCTGCCTTCTGTGAAACATGTTTTAAAGTGGCATCTTTCTTAAGCGTTGCAGTCCCGGTAATGTCCATGAAATGCGTGGGGTGAAAATTCTGGGTCTGCTCGCCGGTCATCACCTCATAATAATAAAGCTCAAAAGCTTTATTCTCATCTCCGCGGAAGCTGTTCCAGGTGTTGTAGACCAGGTTGGAGGCCACGCGATGATCGGGATGGGTATCAATAGGCCAGTGGGTAAATACGATATCCGGGGACTCCTTTTCAATAATCTTTGCCATCTTCGAATAAGCCTCCTTATTAATGAAAGTATTCCCGTCGATCTGACCGGCAAAGAGGGCTTTGGCCCCCATTACCCTGCAGGCTTCAATGGATTCGGCTGTGCGAATCTTTGCAGCTGCATCATGGGCCACACCCCGAATCCCGGCTTCTCCCCTTGTCAGATAGAGCACTGAAACACTGTGTCCGAGTGATACAAACTTTCCTATACTACCCCCGCACCCACTCTCGGGATCATCGGGATGAGCCCCACATACAAGAATTTTAAGGGCTTCAGCGTTTTCCTCCCGGGAGCGTGAGAAGGCTGGTACTCCCAGCAGGGAAGCACCCAATACCCCACCTGAAGTGGCTAGCATCTGTCGACGTGTCTGTTTATTGGATTTCATAGGATCAGTTTGTGAGAAATTCCCTTAAATTTAAGGCATGATTCCCGAAAATACTAAAGAAACGCTTGAAACAGCCCTGAAAAAGGCTGGAAACATACTGCTCAGCTATTATGGTAAACAGTTAAAAACAAAGGTAAAGGAGAGCATCAGCTCTGTGCTCACTGAAGCGGATCTGGAAGCCGATAAGGAAATACTCA
Source organism: uncultured Bacteroides sp. (assembly GCA_964601975.1). Lineage (GTDB taxonomy): Bacteria > Bacteroidota > Bacteroidia > Bacteroidales. The sequence goes on along the minus strand of CAZRPW010000011.1, from coordinate 66,410 downwards.
AAATTCTGAGTGAAGGCCCTGGTCCATATAATATAATCAGCGAAGAAAGTGGATTTTTGGACCATGGATCAGAGTATACCTGGATAGTGGACCCCATTGACGGGACCTCTAACTTTGCAGCGGGCTTACCCTGGTTTGGTGTGATCATCGCTCTCCTTTATAAACAAACGCCTGTCCTGGGTGGCATGTACCTGCCTACCAGCGGGGAACTCTACCTTGCTGAGCAGGGAAAAGGAGCCTTGAAAAACGGGGAAGCCGTAAAAGCTAGCACTTCACTGAGTTTGGAAGAAAACCTGGTGGTCTACTCTTTTGATTATAATGATACTCCCGGCAAGACTGAAGCGGAAATGGATATCCTTGGAAAACTATCCAGGAGGGTCAGAAATATCCGCTGCACCAACTCCCTGGTAGATTACTGTTATGTGGCCGACGGCAGACTGGGAGCTGCGCTGAATCAGTGTACAAAAATCTGGGATATTGCAGCCCCATGGCTCCTGATCCGGGAGGCCGGAGGAATGGTTAGCGATATAGATGGAAAGGAAATCATTTTTAATATTTCCGTTTCTGCAGTGGATCAGAATTACACAATAGCCGCATCCGGAAAGGGATTACATAAAGATCTTATAAAGACAATCAAACTGAAAAATGAATCAATATGAAAACACTCACATTATTAATCTGTACAATCATGCTTGTCAGCTCTTATAATTGCCAGGGACAGGATGAAATCCGACTGATCATGCGCGGAGATGATATCGGATCATCCCATGCTGCCAACCTGGGATGCATCAAGTCCTACCAGGAAGGAATCATGAAATCGGTGGAAGTTATGGTGCCCTGTGCCTGGTTTCCCGAAGCAGTACAGATGCTCCAGGAAAATCCCGGACTGGATGTGGGGGTTCATCTCACCTTCACCAGCGAATGGGAGAATGTGAAGTGGAGACCACTTACCCATGCACCGGGTATCACCGATGATGACGGCTATTTTTACCCAATGATCTGGCCCAGCGAGAATCGTCCCGAAGCCGGTGCCCTGAAGACGGCCGACTGGAAGCTGGAGGAGATTGAAGCTGAGATGCGAGCCCAGATCGAAATGGCTCTCAAATACATCCCGCAGGTGAGTCACCTGAGCTGCCACATGGGATGTTCAAACTGGGACGATCAGGTGAGTGCAGTCTACCAGAAGCTTGCTCAGGAGTATAATCTGGATATCCAAACGGGCGATTACGGCGTAGAACGACTTCCCCTGGGTCCAAAAGCAAACAGTGCTGAAGAAAGGATAAATGATTTCATTGCAGCCCTTGAAAAAATGGAGCCGGGCAAGACTTATATATACGTCGAACACCCTGCTCTTAAGAGCATGGAGATGTCGGCTGTGGGACATAAGGGTTACGAAAATGTGAATGAAGACCGGCAAATGGTTACCGAACTGTTCACCAGTGAGCTTCTGAAAAAAGCCATTGACAAAAAAGGAATCCGGCTGATATCCTACGCCGATCTTGTTGAATAATACATTTTACTAAAAAAACAACCCCATCATGATCAAACGAATATTATTCCTCGCTGCATTTTTAACGCTATTGATGGGCTGTAGTGAGCAAGCCCTTGATTATTCCGTCGTATCATACGGAGCAAAAGCTGATGGAACTACGATCAATACCATCGCCATCCAAAATGCAATTGATGCCTGTTTTCAAAATGGTGGAGGAAAAGTGGTGATTCCACCGGGACGGTTTGTTACAGGAACCCTTATCCTGAAATCTAATGTAAACCTATACCTTGAACAAGGAGCCACTCTCCTGGGAAGCACTGATACAGCCGATTACTGGATCGAAGGTGTAAAACACGGCATGATTTACGCCTACCAGTCCACCCGGATTTCGATTTCCGGAGAGGGTGTAATTGATGGAAGGGGAAGCAGCTTTCACATACCCGACAGGGCGCATATGGGACAGGACTTCATCAGGAGTGCCACACGACAGGGTGAATCCTACCTGCTGCCCGATCCCCTTCCCACGGACGGTCCCTGGGCTTATGATGCCCGGCCGGGAATGATGATTGTTCTACTTCAATGTGAAGATGTGGCCATAAAGGATGTGTGCATTTTAGATTCACCCGAATGGACCATCAGGATTGCTGACTGTGATGACGCGATTGTATCCGGAATATCAATCCACAACAACCTGATGATCCCCAACAGCGACGGAATTCATTGCACTACTTCCCGGAATGTAAGGATCTCCGATTGCGATATACGTGCCGGCGACGATGCAATTATTGTCACCGGTTTCGGAACCAATGTGGGGGTAAGTGGCGATGTAGATTCTGATCTGGACTATACCATACGGGAAATGGGGAACAAGACTGGTTATGCCGAAAATATCGTAGTAAGTAACTGCCTGCTTCAGTCCCGCTCCTCGGGGATTCGAGTGGGATATGGAGACTATCCCATCAGGAACTGTATCTTCTCAAACCTGGTAATCTACGATTCGAACCGGGGACTGGGAGTCTTTTCGAGAGACAGGGGAAGCATTGAGAATATCCTGTTCAGCGATATTACCATTAAGAACCGTATGCATTCCGGACATTGGTGGGGCAATGGAGAACCCATACACGTATCGGCTATAAATGAGTTTCCCGGGATTCCTGCAGGACCCGTAAAAAATGTCCGTTTCAGGAATATAATCGCGGAAAGTGAAAATGGGATTCTGATTTATGGCACAGAAGAATCCATAATCTCAGATGTTTTACTTGAAAACGTATCCATTAAGATCTCGGCGGGACAGCACAGTGCAGGCTATGGAGGAAACTTTGACCTTCGCCCGGTTTATCCAACAGAGCTGGGAATATTCAAACACGATATCCCTGCTTTGTACAGCCAGTATACCGACGGGCTGACCATAGATGGGCTAGAGGTAAAGTGGGGCGAAAAACTGCCCGAATACATGAGTCATGCCATCGAGTGTAAAGCTTATAAGAACTTAACGATCAGTAATTTTTCCGGCAAAGCCGCCTTACCTTCCCTGAAAGCCATTGAACTTGATGAGAACAAGCCCAAGCAATGAAAAAAATCAGAATATTGGGATTGGCAGGATTGATCCTGTTGTCCGGGTGTAAAGATGAACCTAAAGAAAAAAACGTGAGTCAAAATCAAGGAAGTAAGATCGTCGTATACCAGGTGTTCACACGCCTGTTCGGAAATACGAACACCACCAATAAACCCTGGGGTACGGTGGAGGAGAACGGGGTGGGTAAATTCAATGATTTTTCCCCTGAAGCCCTGGAGGCCATCAGGGATCTTGGGGTGTCCCATATCTGGTATACCGGAATCTTGCATCACGCCATGGTAACCGACTACTCCGAGTATGGTATTCCGGGCGATGATCCGGATGTGGTGAAGGGTCGTGCAGGTTCACCTTACTCGGTAAAGGACTATTACAATGTGAATCCCGACCTGGCACTTGACCCCTCTCACAGACTGGAAGAGTTTGAGGCCCTTATAGACCGCTCTCACTCGGCCGGATTAAAAGTGGTGATTGATATTGTACCCAATCATGTGGCCCGGGTATACCACTCCATCACTAATCCTGAAGGGGTGGAGGACTTTGGAGCCTCGGATGATGTGTCTGTGGAATATGCAAAACACAACAACTTTTATTACATCCCCGGCCAGCCCTTCAGGGTTCCCCGGTGGCGCGATGGCTACCAGGTACTCGGTGGTGAGTTACACCCCCAGGCAGAGGGTAGTTTTAAAGAGAACCCGGCCAAATGGACCGGGAATGGTTCCCGTAGCCCGCAACCCGACATGAACGACTGGTATGAAGCAGTGAAAGTGAATTTCGGAATCCGGCCCGATGGAAGCAGGGATTTTCCCGAGTTACCTGCCGGGTACGAAAATGAACCCTACCCGATCCACTACGCCTACTGGCAAGACCAGGAGGTTCCGGATTCCTGGAAGAAGTTCAGGGACATTGCCCTCTACTGGCTCAAAAAGGGAGTGGACGGATTCCGATACGACATGGCCGAGATGGTCCCGGTAGAGTTCTGGAGCTACATGAACTCTGCTATCAAGATGGCCCGTCCAGATGCCTTCCTGCTGGCCGAAATCTATCAGCCTCACATCTACCGGGACTATATACGGCTCGGGAAAATGGACTACCTCTACGACAAAGTACAGTTGTATGACAGCCTGAAGGCAATCATGCAGGGACATGGCAGCACCGATGCCATTGTGCATATACAAAATGAGCTGTCAGACATTGAGCAGCACATGCTGCATTTCCTGGAGAACCATGATGAGCAGCGCATTGCCAGTGCTGGCTTTGCAGGGGATGCAACAAAAGGCAAACCGGCCATGGTGGTTTCTGCCACGATCGGAACTTCGCCTGTGATGGTCTATTTTGCACAGGAGGTGGGTGAACCAGGTGACGGGAATGCCGGATTCGGATCGGAAACCAGAACCACGATCTTTGACTACTGGGGAGTTCCCAATCATGTAAAATGGATGAATGGAGGAAAGTTTGACGGCCAACTCCTCGACCCTGCCGAAACAAAGCTGAGATCTTACTATAAGAAACTCCTCAATTTCACACTGGAAAGCAGCGCTCTGACAGGTGCGTATCGCGAAATACACACCTATAACAGGGAACATACCCAGTGGTACAACGACCGTCTTTTTACCTTTGTACGCTGGAAGGATGATGAAAAACTTATAATTATCTCAAACTTTGATGCCAGCGATACTTTTGGATTTGAACTGCAAATTCCGGCAGAGATCCTGAAATTATGGGACCTGGGCGACGGAACATATCAACTTGTGGACCAGCTGAGTGAGAAAATATTAGAACTGGTAGTCTCGGACGGCATTGCACATACTAGGGTGGATATTGAAGCCCTGGAATCATATATATTAAAACTGGAATACCCGAATTAATGAATCGCCCCAAATATATGCTGAATATGAGAATCTTAAAGTTCCTTTTCCTGGTGCTTGCCACCAGTATGATGGTTTCCTGTGGTACTTCACCCAAAAGTGAAAAAACTACAACCCAACCCAACATCGTGATCATCTACGCTGACGACCTCGGCTATGGTGATGTTGGAGCCTATGGAGCCACTGAGATAAAGACCCCAAACATCGACAGGCTTGCTTCAGGAGGAGTTCGTTTCAGCAATGGGCACTCATCATCTGCCACCTGTTCACCCAGTCGCTATGCCCTGCTCACCGGTACCTATCCATGGAGGAACGAAAACGCAAAAATTCTGTCCGGCACTGCTCCCCTGATTATCGATACGGCGCAACTGACCCTCCCAAAGATGCTGAAGGCTTTGGGTTACCAGACCGGGATTGTGGGTAAATGGCACCTCGGACTGGGCGATGGATTTGTGGATTGGAATGCAAGGATTTCGCCCGGACCGAACGAGGTGGGATTCGAAGATGCATTTATTATGGCAGCTACGCAGGACAGGGTTCCAACGGTTTATATAAAGAACGGACATGTGGTGGGACTCGATCTTAATGACCCTATCCAGGTCAATTACCAGGAGAATTTCGCGGGAGAACCCACCGGGAAAGAGCATCCGGCAATGCTTAAATTAAAGTGGGATCATGGCCACAATAACAGCATCGTCAATGGCATTCCCCGAATAGGCTTCATGAAGGGTGGAGCATCTGCCAAATGGGTGGATGAGAATATGGCCGACACCTTCCTGCTGAAGGCCCAGAACTTCATTATTGAACACAAAGAAAATCCCTTCTTTCTATACTATGCCCTGCAGCAACCCCATGTACCCCGCACACCGCACCAAAGGTTTGTGGGCATTACTGAGCTGGGGCCAAGGGGGGATGTGATCGCCGAGGCTGACTGGTGTATCGGTGAGCTGATCAAGACCCTGGAAGCAGAGGGTATCCTGGAAAATACGCTGATTATCCTCTCCAGCGACAATGGTCCGGTGCTGAACGATGGTTACTGCGACGATGCCGAAACGAAAATTGGAAGCCATACCCCATGGGGACCCCTCAGGGGTGGGAAATACAGCCTGTTCGAGGCTGGAACCCGTGTTCCTTTTATAAGCTACTGGAAAGGAAAGATTGAACCGGGTATATCCGAGGCTTTGATCTCACAGCTGGACATTCTATCATCGCTTGCGGCCCTGGTGGGCAGCGATGCAAGGGGACCTGACAGCGAAGAGATGCTGGATGTGTTGATGGGTAAAAGCAAGCTGGGAAGAGATGAACTGATCCTTGAGGCTACCTCCAGAACTGCCCTGCGAAAGGGCAACTGGGTCCTGATTCCTCCTTATGAAGGTCCGGCCCTTAGCACCGATGTAAATATCGAATTGGGCAACTCGGATGTATACCAGCTATACAACCTTGAGGAAGACCTGGGAGAACAAAATAACCTGGCAGAATCCATGCCCGGGAAACTGGAAGAGATGATAGCTGCTTTTAATAAAATTCGGGGGGAAGGCTACGGTAAAATTCAGCAGCTTGAATTAAAATAGCAGGTTCAGTATAGTAGTGGATACATTTTATTATTGTCTGCAATTACAAATGCATGCATTTTTTCATCATGGATAATGATTAATGTGTGATTCTAATAGATGTCTCTGACAACTTTATCCAGAAAATAGAGTTCTGAAATGTAGAGCCAGTCAAATGAGAGGGATTGGTTGGCCAGGTGCTGATGATGGTCCTGGTCAAGAATATAGGTGTCTGGCTTGTTTAAGATACGGGTTTCTCCATAGACACGCTCCAGTTCCTCAGTAAGCCTGGCAAATTCCTCCGGCAGCGCTTCAATCTGCCCCAGGGCTTCAGCCTCTTCCATTTCATTCTGTGCCATATCGTATGTTTGTAAGATAAGCAGGGAAGAGGCCGAGAACTTAACCAGCGCGTTCACCTGGGAATACACCTCAAGCCTGTATTGATTACGAAGCGCATTCTGCTTCATAAGGGAAATGGTTTCAGAAATAGTCTCACATTCCTTCATCACCTTTCGGGCTTCATCAATCCGTTCAGCATGGCTTTCACTCCACCTACCTTTCTGATCTGCGGCCGGGAGTTCAATGATCCCATCGCTTACCGGGTTTTGCATGCTCCGAAGCCCGTTACGGCTTCTCCCCTTTAACAGGGCTGTATTCCACCAACCCACGAGAGGCTCCAGCTGGTCCACAAATCCGTACTCCTCCCCTGCCATTGTAAAACCATACTCCCTTTGCCGGTATGCTGCCTTTATTTCATCTTTGCTTCTCTGCTCGCCCGACCAGCTGTATTCCGCAAAAGCCAGAATACCTCGCCAGTATAACTCAAAATGCGGCGAATCATCGTCCCACAGGGTGAGCAATAATCCATCGATTCCCTTCTCAATGGTCGTCCTGGTAAAGGACCTGATATTCTCCATATTGCTTTCATCCTGGGGCATCAGTACCCAGCGGGTCTGACCGGCTGTTGCGCCCATCACTTCTAATCCATGTTCCGAAAACCACTCCATGGCCTTGATATTACCCTCCGCCTGGGGAGCGCTGTAATTCCAGCGCATGTAGATGCAGTTCCTGGGGAACATATCCAGCGATTCCAATAATCTGTGTTCATTCTCAGCCCACATACTATCCACTTCAGCCCGGGAATATCCAGGATTAAACATGGGCCTGTAGAGTCCTGCATATTTGATGGGCATGTCATCCCAGAAAATGGGAATCCGCCCATGCGCTTCAGCAAACTCACACACTTTATTCAGCCAGGTAAGTTGTAACTCCAGTTCAGACTTTCCGCTGCCCCGGCCCGTTGTATGCACCTCATCGCCACCCACATGCAGATACCTTCCATGGGGCATGGCTTCCATTGCGTCCAGGAAGAGGTCAAACTGCAATTCATAGGTACGGGGGTCCAGGGGATTAAAGGCCCAGTCGCTCTCAGGATTATCTCGCAGATCTTTGTACTGCTCATGTTTCAAAATAAAGGAGGCGTGGCCAAGCCCCTGTACGAGCGGACTGATCTCTATATTCCGCTCCATGGCATAGGCACTCAGCTTCTTCCACTGTTCCATGCTCAGTGCATCTTCAGCCCCCACCAGGGACTGACGCTCATACCCCAGTTTATCTTCCACCTCGGCAATAATGGCATTCACTTTATAGTACGACAGCTTATCCACCATATCAAAGTAGTAATCGATTTTCTCCCTGTGATGCTTCATATCAAGATGAACCGCCCTGTAAGAGAGCAAGGGGTAATCCTCTATCTTGCAAATTGGCAAAGGAACGCCCTGGTCTGCAGCATCCACCATCAGCTGCGCGAGGGTCATAAACGCATAAAACAAACCAGCTTCGTCTACTGCCTTAATGGATACCCGGTTCTTAGTGATAGAAAGCATATAAGCCTCCTGCTTCAATTCCGGGATTTCTCCAATCTCAAAAAGCACCTGGGCCTTTTGCGGATCCTCTACCATCTCCAGCTTTTCAAGCATTTCTCCCAGGACCGGAACTTCACATTCATCCACCCCATAACAATACCTGATCGCATCTGTCATCAATGCGCTGGTTCCTGTAAACGCTGCTTTTTGCGGGGCCGGAAGAAGATTGAATTCTCCAGAATTCTTTTCGCTGGCCTGGCAGGAAAAAAGGGCGATACACCCTGTAAAGAGCATTGTTTTAAAAATCTTCATGAAAAGCTATTTTGTGTATAAATTAATATCAGGCAGACCTGAGTTTATTCCGATAGTACTTCAGGGCATTCCGCTTCACTTCTGCCGTAGTGTATTTCGCATGTTTACTCAGGAAGTCCAGTACAAAATCAGAATCATGCTTGGAATACTCCCTGAGTACCCATCCCACAGCGGTTTTCGCAAAGCGCTCGTTGCGACGAATCAGGTTATCCGAAAACTGCCGGATCTCCTTAGGATACTGGCTTATATACCGGGCCCTTGCAAAGGGAACAAGTGAGGCGCGGGCTTTCCAGAGATAAGAGTCGCGGTTCCACTGCTTCAGCTTCCAGATCACCTGCGGATCGCCCGAATCAACAAGGGGAGAAATGATTCGTACACTAAGCCAGTCAGTTGTATTCCAGTCATGGATATGACGGTCCTCAAACCAGTCCGACACCAGGTTCATCAGGAAACTTCCCTTCATTTTGTCAAGCCAGAACATCTGCACATAGAGTATGGCTGCAAGTTTCTCCTCAGCATAGGTCCCCCTCATAAGTCCGTTCACAAGAGACACCTGCCTGTTCATGGGCAAATCTTCAAAAGCCAATTCCTTGTCCTGATTCAGAAAAACCTCCCTGATTTCCGATGTGCCAACTCCCAGGAAGGGAATTTCCCCCTTCAGATATTGATTCCACCACTCCGCCTTGTCAGGTGTAGCCTTCTCTTTAATCTCATCAAAAACATGCTGGCGCAGCTGGCTCATCTTGTATTAAAAAGTTCTCATAAACTTACCAATTTATTTTAATAGATCTTGACATTGAATATGTTGAAAAACAATCCCCTGCCACGGATAAATCTTCCAGGTTAAAACTATATATTGAATACTATTTTGTGAAATTTAATATGAAAACAACACCAGAACACGACCAACGGATGGCTAAAATGACTTTTGCCTCAGTATATCCCCACTATATAACAAAGGTTGAAAAAAAAGGCAGATCCAAAGAAGAATTACACCAGGTGATAGAGTGGCTGACAGGATTTGACGAGAAAAAAGTACAAGAATTAATTGAAGAAAATGTGACTTTCGAAGCATTTTTTATGAATGCAAAATTGAATCCCAATGCTCATCAAATTAAAGGAGTAATTTGTGGATATCGCATAGAAGAAATTGAAACTCCACTGACAAAACAAGTAAGATATTTGGACAAGTTGATTGACGAGTTGGCAAAAGGTAAAAAGATGGAGAAGATATTGCGCCAGGAGATAAAGGACAAATAACCCTTAGAATAACCACTACCAATATTGCCGTAGACCCTGGATTTCGCTATTCTAAATAAGTAACTCTAAAACCAACCACAGCCTCCGGCCTAATTCCACAGGATGGATCACATCTCCTTTCATTAGCTGCCTGGTCCAGGATATACTTCGGGTTTGTATAGGATGCGTGTTTCACCATATTCAGCCGCCGGTTGGTTTGTTGTAGGAGCTAATATGGCCCATACCATGAAGCCAGGGAGCTCAAAATGGGTTCCATTGCCGGAACACATAACATTGCCAGTTCAAGCGAACCCAACTATTAGAATGAACTCAAAAATATCTTCGGATGAAGGATGATAGCATTTATAGCAAACATATACTCAAAAGCATTACCCAGATTCTTTTACATTTCAGCAAAAAATCGAATGCTGTACGAATTAAGATAAGTAAAGGAGATTTTGGCAAATAAGGTGTAAAAAGATAGATTTGCCTGGAGCAACAACACAACAGTTAGAAATACTTTATACTCATGACTAAGAAAGTAATCATAGCAGCATCAATTCTCTTAATATTGGCAGGCATTTTAATTCAAATTCTAATTGAGGATTCAAATACAAAACTTGACATTGAGTTAATTGAATTTTTCTCTGGTATAGTTTTGGGGACTGGAATAGGCTTACCCATTTATTTGCTTTTCGGGAAAAAGAAAGATTAGGTATGACTTACATTTCTCTGTCTGATTAAAATATTGATTCTGAGCATATATGCTGTGCCTTCTCTGATAAAAAGTGCGCGGAAAGCTATGCCCTGAAGAAGCAATGGCTGAGAAGAGAATTTGATAAAATCATTCGTTAAATGGGAAAAAAAGGACCAATGCCAGACTTCGAGACCGTTGACGATTATATCGCCAATCAACACAAAGAAGCACAAAAAGTATTAAAAGAGCTAAGAAGTATTATTAAGGAAGCTGCTCCGGATGCTATTGAGGTTTTAAACTATAAAATCCCCTCTTTTACCCTGGTGCAAGGAGGAAAAAGGGATCAACAAATGATGATGGCTGGATACGCAAAATTTGTCGGATTCTATCCTTTTCCAACAACCATGGCAGCATTCTCGGAAGAACTAAAGGATTACAAGCAAGGAAAAGGTTCGGTTCAGTTCCCCCTGGATAAACCTTTACCGAAAGACCTGATCATTCGGATGGTGAAGTTCAGAAGAGCAGAGATATTTAAAGAATAGCATTGGTCTTCATGCAACCATTTGTCTATTTAATCGTTTAGATAATATGAACTGCCTGAAGACTCTTGTATTTGTAATAAGCTTCTCCCTGCTGAACATCTCAGTACAGGCCCAGCAGACAAATTTTCTCGATCACCTGAGGATCGGGTTTGGTGGTGGGGCTAATATGGCCCATATCATGAACCTGGAGCCCTACAATGTTTATGAGGACCTCACTGGTGTGGACTATGATAACAGCTATACGGGCTTGCTTGAAAATATGGGCAACCAGTATTTTGTGCAGGTGGAGTGGTACAACAATTTCCTGGTGGTGGCACTGAAGCCGGGGACCTATACCTTCCGGTTCAGCAAAAACAACTCGGTGATTTTCACCGACGAAACCATCGAACAGGAGACGCCCTATCTGCTGCGTTATTTTTCGGTACCTGTGGAAATCCGGTACAATGTGGATCTGCAGCGCTTCAGACCCTATGCAGGCCTTACAGCTGCTTACAGTCACCTGCTGGGTTCCAACGACGCAAGCAACCAGAGCTTCATTCGCCCGAAGTTTTCTGCCGGAGCTGTGGCCGGGACTTACATAGACCTGAACTACATCATTGTGGACCTCAACGTAGGTTACCTTGGCGGACTGCATAACATTGCCAGCAAAAGCGAGCGCTACGCTACGGGAAGCGGGAGCACTTTTGCCCAGAACGATATTTTGCTCAATAACCTGCAACTAAGCCTGTCGCTGCTTTTCTCTCTGCAAAAGCAACGGCGGACCGGGGCTGTGGAATGTTATTATTGATTATATGAAAAGGAAATTTACATACGGTCTACTGCTACTTCTGGTTTTATCAGGATGTGAGATCAACCAGAAGGAGATCCTGCCTGGTGACAGCTTCCTGAAGATATACAACCACCCGGAGGAGACCCTTGCCTTCTATCCCGAGGGCGTGGTACAGCTAACGGGAGGTGGCTACCTTTTTGTTTCTGCGGTTAAGGATGAAGAATCTGATCTTGAATACCCCTCCACCCAGCTTGTCAGGACCAATGAGGCAGGTGTGGTAGAATGGTCCCGGACCTACGACTGGCTGGCTCCTGCCTCAGATCTGATCCTGAGGGGCTCTTCGGTCTTGCTGGTTGCCATGGATGGTCAGCTGAATGCATTTGCCATTCTTATTGATCCGGCTTCGGGTGATGTAAGGGAACAACACGATTTGGAGATGACGCTGCCTCTGTATGCTTACGGCGACGGGCAGGGAAACCTGGTGGTTCTGGGCTATGATTTTGTTTCCCGCTCGTCCTGGATTTCAAAGTATAATGGTTCTTTCAAACTGGAACGAAGCAACAAGCTGTCAGTCAACACCGACCTGGAGTTGATGATCCAGCGCCACCTGAATAAAACCGGAGAGGATTTCCCCTTTTTTATTGGGGAATACACCACCAATACTGCGAGTGGCTATTACATCTCCTGCTTCTATAACTATACACTCCGGACGGTCTTCCTGGATATCTCATCCCTGAACCGGACGGGTGATATCTTCTCCTTCCAGACCGATGAGGCCATCAGCTCGGTAATTCACAGGAACGGTTCGTTATTCGGAATCACAGGCTATTACGAGGGCAACAACTACATTGTTCCCGAATCGGAAGTGGATGTTTCTACAAGTCAGAGCATTAAAGATTTTGAAGCCGAGCAGCTTTATGAACTAACCTACAAGGCTGGGGTAATATCCACATCCATCAGCAAGGATGGAGAAAGGTATGCCCTGTTTGTCTCCCAAACCAATGCCAATTCCATCGTAATTTACCAGTATGCCATGGAGTCGGACAGCCTGATCAACACCATTCACCGGACCTTCGATGAGCGTGTGGAGGTAAGCGATGTGATTCAAACCGAAGATCAGGGAGTTGCAATTCTGGCAGGGATCCACCTATTGGGCAAGTACCGCCGTCCGGTCCTGTTTAAAGAACCAGCTGAGCTTTTCTTCCCGCAAGAGGATTAAGTTCCTACAATTTCAGGAACCTGGTGGTAGTCCTGCTCCCATTCTGTAAAAGCAGGAGTTGATAAACTCCCGGACGAAGTTCTGATACATCAAGGGAGGTGGAATTGATCCCGTAAATACCCTCCTGCTGTTTGGTAAGTACAGTGCGGCCGGAAGCATCAATCACATGAACTGTGGCCTTGCCCCCGCGGGCCAGGCTAAATTGCACATGAGCAAGGTCCGACACCGGATTGGGATAAAGTTGCAGGGTAAGCGGATTTTTACCGGGCAAAATATCCTGAGTCCCTGTGGTAGAGACAATGGGAATCTTCTGATCTACCCATGCTGCAAATCCCGTATCGATGAGGGCCTGGTTATCACCTTCAAACCAGTCCTGGATAACAGATGTGTAAATCCTGCGGTAATCGATATTATACACAAGGTTCCCCCGGTGCAGATCATCCTCACCCAGACCCGGGTTCTCACCATAAATCCCATTGTTCAGTTTCGTGCCAAATACAAATACCGGTGTGGCCGTTCCGTGGTCGGTTCCATAGCTCTCGTTTGAGTAAGCCCTCCGGCCAAACTCCGTAAAGGTCATGGAGAGCACCCTCTGATCAATCCCCAGGTTTTTTAAATCAGTATAGAAGTCCTGTACTGCAGTTGACATGTTATAAAGTAACGAGGCATGCAGCCCTTCGCTTGAATCTCCTTCCAGTACCTGCTCACCGTGTGTATCGAAACCGCCAATGCGGCATAGAAAAATCTTCGTTTTGATCCCACCACTCAGCAAACGGGCGATCAACTTCAACTGACTTGCAAGGTTATTGGCCCTTGCCGGAGATGCGTAGGGGTAATTCTCCCTGTATTCCACCGATGAATTGCTCCCGCTATCATATACATTTTTCAACCTTTCGGCATACTGGTTTGATTTCAGCTCAAAATCCATGATGTAGCGAAGTTCATCACCGGCGTGACTCTCAGGAAAGGCTATGGGAGGATCCACCCCCACACTGTTGATCAGATTGTAGAATTGATCCGGGTTCCCAATGTTCAGACCAATTGGAATACCGTTTTCCCGGTGAAAGGCCAGGGATAGGGTTCCACTCAGCTCAATCCCCAGTGGATCTTCCATCGATTCACTGGGATAAGCATCGGGGTAACCCGGGTAGATATTATCCAGGTAACGTCCCATCCATCCCGAAGAATACTCATGATCGCCCGATTCATCGCCTCCCATAAAAACCACATCTCTTCCCCGGAAGTGGCTCAGGTTCATATCGGGATAACCCACATTCTGGATAATGGCCACCTTTCCCTGGTCATACATCTCCTTAAAAGCCCCCATATCGGGATGCAGCCCCACTCTTACAGCCTCATCCACAGATGGATCCACCTCAATGTAACTCCGTGTACCACTCTCCCGAATGGCAATATTGGGCCTCAGGTTATAATAATCAGTATACTGAGAGATGGGAATCAGGGTATTGAGTCCGTCGTTCCCCCCATGCATCTGGATAAAAATCAGCACATTGTCGTTGTTACTGGCTGCCGCCATTTGCTTCAGTCCGCTGTTAGCCGCAAGCAGGTTCAGGGGTATTCCTCCCAGGGTCAGTCCCGCTGCACTTCCTGCTGCAATATTCCGTACGAATTGTCTTCTCTTCATGGCTCGCTTAGTAAAGTTGAAATTCGGGTGTCTGGATCAAAGCTGATACAAGCCGCTCGAGGAGCAGCCTTACCGTCTCATCATTTGCAGAGCTCTGGTAGGTACTCCACTCCTGGGTCCACAGGCTCCTTGCATAAGCCTGGTCTTCCGGGTAATCAAGAAATACAGTGTAGATAAAATAGTCGATTCGCTCCTGTGTAAGGCTTACCGCCAGAAGATTTGCAGTCAGGACCGACATAATTTCAAGGGCATCGGATGGATCAGATACATCTCCGGAATTCTCCAGCCAATCTAAAACATCAAGATAGATGGAGCGCCCATCCTCTCCGCCGGGAGGCTCCATAAGCAGGTCGCCGGCCTGGTAACGGTGCGCCAGGGCATAGGTCGTGATCCAGTTCCGGTTATAGCCAGGAATCTGGTGGTAGGCCGGATAGCCAGCCACCTCGAAAGGCTCATAAAAATTGAGTCCCTGGTCGACCAGCCGCTCGACCACATACCCCATGTTTGTATAGAAGGCAGCGGAATCGGTCTCCCGGTCAGGAAATTCAATTTTGAAGCTCCGGAACAGGCCACAAAAGAGGTCAACGGGCGACTTAATCAGGGCGCCTATGTTGTCGTTCTCCTTCAGGCTGTCATCGCTGTCAAAAAAATGCTGGCTTGACAGGAGGAGCTTCAAGCCCTCAAGGATATTGTACTCATTATCAATCAGAGCCTGGGCCAGTGGATCAATAATTTCAGCTTCAGCTTCATCCGAAATGAAATGGTACACAAAAAAACGGTATAGTTTCCTGGCAATGAAGCGAGCAGTCTCCTGCTGCTCAAAAATCATCTCAATCATTTCATCCAGTTCGCCATAGGCCGAATCAACCGTAGGATATCCGCCAGCAGATTCTGCAGGCTGAATGCTTCTTCCCCCGAACTTGGAACTGAAGGTTTTCACCCCCGGATCGTGTTCAATGGCCACATCCACCAATTTGCCCCCATCTTCGACACTATTGGAGCGCATCGTACCAATGGGTAAGCCCGTTTCGGCATCCAGGAAAGAGAATGTTTCATCCATCATCCATCCGGTTAGCACCCGGGTGGCCTCCCTGATATCATCCTCTGTATAGTTGCTATAGTCGCCCTCCTCGAGCTGTTTTCCCTTACCTATACTGTAGAGTTCAAACATCTCACGGGCAAAATTTTCGTTTGGTGAACGATAACGGTTCGAATAACCATCCAGGTAACGGAGCATGGCATTATCCAGGCAGATCTTCTTAAAAAGCGCCTTGAAACTTCCATAGGCATAATGCCGGAACAGGGCATTCTGATAATAGATCGCCTCACTCGATTGAATCTCTGTCCACCGGGCCGGAAGGTGGGTATGAAAAAACCAGGTGATCCGCTCCTTCAAAGTCAGAGGCGCCTGCCGCATCACATCCATGTGCCAGCATTGGAAATAGCCAAAGAGCTCCTCCTGCTCACGCTCGGGATGAGCATGTGGCTGCACAAGCGGGTCGACCCAGGTAGCACCGGTAGTTGGATCAATGGGGGGAGATGGATCAGCCTCGGCAGGATCCACCAGAAGCGACATTGCCTCGGTAAGGGTTTTGCCTGTAAAACTTTCGATCTCCTCGCGGGTGGGTCCGAAAGTAGCCCTTCGAAGAAGGTGGGCTGCCTGTTCCCTACTGAGAGGGTCGGAAAGTGGAGTAAGCGCCATCTTAGTTGGTTTTATTAGAAAACCATCCTGTCAGCAATAGGTTGCAAAATACAAGCCTATTTAGATTCCTTCTAAATAAATCGCACAGATTACCGCACTGTAAGGTGGTAGTGTACCTCTCTCTGCTGAAGATGACTGAGCAAAGCCCGAAATGCAATTTCCTCCACAGCAGCCTTTTCCGGGGGGATCACTCCCTTCTCTGTAAGGATCCCATCCAGGATGAGTCCGGCTACACCTGTGGCAGTATACCCGGTAGTCCGCGCCATGGATAGGGTATCCGTCTCGAGCTTATACGCATCATAAAGATCATAAGTGTAGTGCTTTACAATGCCTTCCTGTTCACCTGCAATTTCTATCCTCATCACCGTAAACTCACCCTCTCCTTTTTCCAATTCAAAGCGGGGAAACAAAAGTGCTGCTGTCAGATCAACCGGCCGTACCTTGACCCCGTTCACATCCACGGCTTCGGAACTGAAATAACCCAGCTCCCTTAAAACCGCAAGGTACTCAACGGTACCAGGATAGCGGAGGGTCTTTTCAACCATATCGGGGATGTCGGGAAAGGAATCCAGCAGGGATCTCAATCCATCGGAGTTCCATGCCTCGAGCCTACCAATCTCGTCAAATTCCACGATTTCAAGATCAGAAAGTGCAGGCCGGGTCACATTCACACCGCCCTCCCTGAAGCGGGCGGGCCTGACATACTCCTCAATACAATCCATAGGTGACCAGGAGCTCTTATACTCCAGGGGCCACTCACGTTTAAAAGGGAGTCCACCCACATAGCAGCGATAGGATCTTATGTCCATGCGCTGCTTATGGTAACCCAGTATGGCGTTACACATGCCAGGTGCAACACCCATATCAGCCACCACCGTCACCCCATGTTCTTTTGCCAGGTCATCAAGCTGCATGTAGTCTTCCGGACAAAAAGAGATGTCCACCATGTTTTTACCGGCCTCTATCACCCTCTTCATCACCCCGTATCCCAGGGCTCCCGGAGTGGCCCCCATCACCAGGTCCGCTTCCTTCAAAAGATCTCCCAGCTCCGCTCCTGTGAAATTGGCACAAACCGTATCAACGCCATACTTCCCTGACAATTCGGCCAGGACAGCGTTATCCAGGTCAACAGAAGTCACAGCATGACCACTTTTTTGCAGGTCGATGGCAATGGCCTTACCCACAAGTCCGGCACCCAGAACAAGAATTTTACGCATATGCTTAGCTTTTAAGTAACTGCAGTACGTGCTTTGGGATAACGCTCATAGATATTCAGTTCCATGATCAGCCTTAGCTTTTTAACTGCCTTGAAAATCTCCTCATGCGAGGTATAGAGCGGGGTAATCCCAAAACGGATGTTATTTGGCTCCCGGAAGTCAGGAACAACCACATTTTCACCCACTTCCGGATCAAGCAGGGCCTTGCATATCCTGTATGCTTCTGCATGTTTCAGAGATATATGAGATCCCCTTTTCTCATTAAATTCGGGTGAACCCAACCTGAACCCAGCCTTATAAAGCCATTTTTCTGCCAGTTGAATCAGGTAATCACCCTGGGCCACACTTTTCTTACGAATGGCTCCGATGCCTGCTTCCAGCACCATATCAAGAGCCGGTTCCAATCCAGAAACAGAGATTACCGGGGGAGTGCCTGTGAGGTATTTACGAATTCCTTCTGGCGAACGGTAGTTCAGCTTGAAATCAAATGGGTTTTTCTCTCCGAACCATCCCTGGATGGGATTGATCATCTTCTCTTGCAGATCCTTTCTTACATAAAGGAAGGCTGGTGCACCCGGACCACCATTCAGATACTTATAGGTACAACCCACAGCCAGGTCGGCATTGGCCTTCTTCAGACTGATAGGAAGCGCACCCACAGAATGACTCAGATCCCACAGCACCAGGGCACCGTGCATATGGGCCAGTTCACCTACCTTGGCCATATCATATAAATAGGCACTCTTAAAGGTCACGTGCGACAAACTTACAAGGGCCGTATGCTTGTTAAACATTCTCAGCAATTCGGTCATATCGGCCGAAACACCATCGGAGGATTTGAGCAGGCGAAGTGTATGATGATTATCAAACTGCTTGACCAGGCCCTGAAGCACATAGAGATCTGATGGAAAATTCATATCATCAGAAATAATCTCATTCCTGCCCTCCTGCAGTTTTAATGCCCCATAGCCAAGTTTGTACAAATTGACGGAGGTTGAATCGGACAGTATCACCTCATCGGCGCGGGCTCCAATAATCTGTGCAATCTTTTTTCCCAGGCGCATACTCTGCTGATACCAACCCTCATTCCAGCTGCGTATCAATCGTTCTCCCCATTGCTCTCTGATGGTCGTATCGAGGTGACGAACGGTCTCAGATGGTAAGCGCCCAAGGGAATTGCCATCCAGGTATATCAAGGATGGATCTTTTATAACAAATCGTTTACGAAACGATTTAAGAGGGTCCTGTTCATCCAGGGTACGCGCATGTGTCAGGGTATATGGCTCAGTCATAAGGGGAAGATAATAATAATTGGTCTACATCCAGTTCGTCGCATCCTTATCCAGGTACCATTCCAGGTTAGCCGATAGAGGGCTTACATAAAAGGCCGGATAGTCAAGGTAATTCCCCTCCTTCATTACAATTTCATTGACCACATGGGATTTGGATGCTCCTGCCACCAGGAAGGCAACCCTTCGGGCCGCATTTATAACTCCACCGCTAAGGGTGATTCTGCGCTGACCGCTTGTCGGGTGAATGGCAACGACGCAGGGCTGATCCGATTTCCATAATTCAATCTGGTTTGGAAAGATGGATGCCGTATGACCATCTTCTCCCAGTCCCAGCCAGATCCAGTCAAACACCGGCACACCATTTTCCACAGGCAGCTTTTCCATCAGCAGTTCCCCGTAGCGTATGGCCTCACCCTCAGGATCTTCATCACCCCGAATGGGATGGATTCGTTCGGAGGCAAAGTCCATGGGCTTCAGAAAAAGCGCTTTCGAATTACCATAGTTGCTCTCGGGATCATCTGCCGGAACACATCGCTCATCGCCCCACCACAGGTGCACATGCTCCCACTCTTCAGGCCAGGTGGCCAGGGCCAATTGCCTGAACACGGCCTGGGGCGTATTACCTCCGGAAAGTGCAATATGCACCGGTCTGCCCAGACTGCGGGTTTCCTGAAGAAAACGGTTCAGTTCGCAAACAAATGCGGCAGCCAGCGTATCCAGGTCCGGATAGATATAATGTCTTCTCCTGTGCATCACAATTCACAATACAGGCCGTCGTCTGCCAGGTTTTTACAAGGGTAGCGCCAGGTATAATCAGCTCCTTCGATGATGCTGTCTGCCATCTCGGGCCCCCAGGTCCCACACGGGTACCCGTGCAACGGAACTTCCGGATCTGTTTCCCAGGCTTTCAATATCGGATCCACAAAGCGCCATGCCGCCTCCACGGCATCGCCCCTGGCATAGAGCGTGCTGTCTCCCTGCATGCAATCCAGCAGCAAGCGCTGATATGCCTCAGGAATATAACTGTCTGTTAAATTCTTATAATGAAAATCCATATTCGCCTCCTGTACCTTGAAACCTGCACCCTGTACCTTCATACCGAACTTCATCAAAATCCCCTCATCGGGTTGAATGCGGATCACCAGCTGATTCCCTCTTCCTGTTTCCTCTATATCGAACAGGGTAATGGGCGATGGCTTAAAATGTACCACAATTTCAGTCACCCGTGTGGGTAACCTTTTGCCAGTCCGAATGTAAAAAGGCACTCCACCCCACCTCCAGTTATCAATAAACAACTTCATGGCCACAAAGGTTGCAGTGCGACTATTCTCAGGCACCCCTTCCTCCTCCCGGTAAGCAGCCATGCTTTCACCTCTCACATGAGAAGCGCTGTATTGTCCGCGGATTACCTGTTTGCTTATCTGCGCTCCTGTAATGGGACGAATCGACTGGAAAACTTTCAATACTTCATTTCGGATGGCGTCGGAACTGATCACAGTGGGCGGCTCCATGGCAACCATTCCCACGAGCTGCAAGAGGTGATTCTGAAGCATATCTCTGAGTGCTCCCGAATGGTCATAATAGCCACCCCTGGTACCAACCCCGAGGCTTTCAGAGGAAGTGACTTCCACATGGTGAACAAAATTCCGGTTCCACAGGGGCTCAAAAATGCCGTTTGAAAAACGGGTGACCAGCAAATTCTGAACAGTCTCCTTTCCCAGGTAATGGTCGATTCGATAGATCTGATGCTCCCCCAGGCACTGCAACAATGTGCTGTTCAGCTCCAGGGCCGATTTATAATCGCTTCCAAATGGCTTTTCAATAATCACACGTTTCCAGCTGCCATCCTTCTCCGACACCAGGCCGGTTTCGGCCAGACTCCCGGGAATGATGCCGTAAAGAGAGGGCGGTGTTGCCAGGTAGAATATGTAGTTGGCCTCAATGTTCAGCCCTGCCCTCAGCTCCTCCAGTCGTTGGGATAAGCCGGAGTATGCATCCCTCTTTTCAGGATCCATAGTATGATAATGGAGCATCTCCACCACAGCACTTTTCGCCTCCAGGTGAGAAGCAATCATCTCCCGGTACGAAACATCGCTATATTCACTCCGACCGATACCCAGCACGGCAAACTTCTTTGGCAGCCTATTCAGTTTCAATAATTCTGCCAGCGCAGGAATCAGCTTCCTCCTGGTGAGGTCGCCCGAAGCACCAAAAATAACCAGGATATGATTTGATGTATGATTCATAAAATTTCTTATTCAGTCTCTACTTCAAGGTAATCCTTACAATAGTTGACCGGGCCGTAACATAGAGTTCCTTCTCTCTGGGTCCGAAGGCCAGGTTTGATGGAGGCAGGGGTAGCCCAATGGTACCCAGGTGTTCACCCTCCGGCGATACCACAAGAATCCCACCTGGTCCGGTCAGAAAAAGATTCCCCTTCCTGTCAACTTTCATCCCGTCGGGACCCCCTGGAAGGCTCAGGTTTTCGGCCTGGAAAAAGCGTGATCGCTCCACTACCCTGCCCTCCGGGTCCAACTCATACCTCATCCAGAAGGCCTCCCATGTGTTCGCATCCGAATCCGGGCTCCCCTCAAAATTTGCCACATACAGGTACTTTTCATCCGGAGAGAGTGCAAGGCCATTGGGCCAGGACAGGGTACTGTCAATCAGGCTCAACTCCCCGTCTTTATAAATGAATACCCCGTTAAATGGAAGTTCCTTTTCAGGATCCTCATTTTTCCCGGGCAAACCCCAGGGGGGGTCGGTGAAGAAAATGCTTCCATTCGCTGAACGGCACAGATCGTTGGGACTGTTCAATCTTTTCCCCTGGTAACGATCAACCAATGTACGAACAGTGCCATCACTTAAAATCCTGGTAAGGCTTCTTGAACCATGTTCACAGGCCAGTACCGAACCGTCCCTTTCCACAAGCAGACCGTTGGAATGATTGCTGGGCTTCCGAAACTCCTCAAACTTCTTTCCATCCAGGCGATAGATTATATTTTCAGGTATATCACTGAATAGCAGGGTGCCGTCATGATGCCAGGCCGGACCCTCGGTAAAACCAAACCTGACACCTATACGCTCTGCAAGTGCATCACGGGGAACAAGCTCCCAGAAGCCTTCACTTTTTGCCGTAAAGGTGCCCACCTGCTGCCCTTTCTCCTCCCCCTTGCACCCGGCAAGAAGAAGAACCAATATTATAAGCTGCTTTATTTTTATCACTATCTAACTATTAACCATTCTCCATTCACCATTCACCATTCTCCATTCACCATTCACCATTTACCATTCACTATTTACTATTTACTATTTACTATTTACTATTTGACAATTTACCATTTACCATTCACCATCTAACTATTTCAGCCGGCAGCTCCCGATTAATCATATTCCGGTGATGTCCGTTCATGTTCATATCCTTCCTGTGACAGACCATGCAGTTCTCATGAGTACCCATGGTTCCGGCCAGGCCCTGGTACTGCAGAGGCTGCTGGTTGTCCCTTTGTAATCCGTATATATTATAAGCTCCATATACCGCATGGGTGGAGCCGTGACAGGCGATGCACATTACTCCATGATTGTCGGTCCGGTTGCGGTAAAGCGCCTCAAAGCCCGGAACCCACTTATTAAAGGCTGTGCCCTCAAAGCCATCTTCAAAAATATTAAAGTTCGTGTGACACGAGCGGCAGTCAGGTTCCATCAGCCAGGGCATCCTGGGAACGATCTCTTCCTTGGAGGAAGCAAATACAGGCTCCAATCCCCTGGATAGCTTTTGGGAGGCATTCATGCTTCCCTGCTTTGCCAGCAAAGCCAGGGCATGGTCTTCCAGGCTACCATGACATTCGACACAGGAAACTCCTACCTGGGTGTGCCTTCCCCTGAAACAATTGGTATTGCCATCGGCCCGACTGGGATGACACATATTGCATGCCTCCTGATCCATCCCGCTGAGGTAGTTGGCGTGAAAGCCGTGTATGGCCGAGGAAAAGTTCAATACTTCGGGCTTGCCTGCTGCCCCTAGTGCCGGGTCGGCGTGACAGGACTGGCAGAGTGCCGGATTCCCGGCAAGCGCATCTTCCAGCAATGTGGTCTCATTATAACGGTCATGGGCTGCCAGGATATTCTCCGCTGTAAGATCGGCCATGCCCGATACATCATTCCAGGCCCATCCTCCCTCATGACAGTTGCGACAACCCATTTCAGTAGAGGTAGGTGCCACAGCCTTTGTAACAGCAAGCACCTCGCCGCTGGCCTCGTCCTTAGCGGTGATTGTAAATACAGGGTAAGGATTGTAGGTTCCGTTATCCATATAAGGCACCACAGGAATCAGGTGGGCTGCCCAGGCCGAACCAAAATACTCCATGGTCCCCTTCACTCCCTTGCCCATCAGTCCGGTCCCCTCGGGCAGGTCTGTCCCGAAAATTTGTGTATCGTAATCCCAGAACATAGAATGATCCTGCGGATTCCTGAAACCATCCTCCACCTCATACTCCATCAATACTCCTTCCTTTAACAGCCGGGGCTTATCTCCCCGTTCGAAGAGCTGGGCATTAAGCGTATTGGCCGGTGGCAAAAAGGAGAAATACTTTTCATTATCGGATATACAGTGCATACCCAGGTCGTTCCATACCAGGAGCACATAATCATCGCTGCCCGGGTCAAATTCAGGAATATCCAGGGGCATTTCGTCGGGCTTATGAGTAAAAGGAGGATCGGTGGTCTTTCCAAGCACCTCACGGTACATATAGGCCGCCACAGCCTTCTTCTCTTCATGGGTTCCGGCAAAGGGCGGCATATAGCTATTCACCTTGCCCATCCCGGTAAGCATCGCTTCCAGTCCCCTTTCGGTAAGCCGATCAGACTTATTCATGACACCATTATACCCATCAAGGGTGTGACAGGCCATACACTGCAGCCTGAAAATCTCCGCACCCGCCTCCAGCATATTGTCATCACTAATCTCCTTCACTGTGGTCCATTTTGCAAAACTCAGAAATCCATCCTGATTAATCTGATCCATATCCGAAGGGGCAATGCCCGTTGAATACATATGGCCATACAATACATAGGGCTTCCTTGCAATCTCCCGCATGTACTCAAATCCGGCCATCCAGGCAAAACTTATAACCACAAGCACCAGCGCACCCACCTTCTGAACCTTCTGTGGAGTCTTGACCAGGGTAAAAAGGCCCAGTCCAAACAGGAGGATGGAACTGACCAGCAATAAGGTAATGAAGGGACTGCCCTCCCTGTTGAAATGGAAGAGGTTGGCAAAGGCCTCGCTACTGATTACCCGGGCATAGTAAATCCCGGTCAGAACCAGTGCCACCAAAGGGATATACATCCACTTTGCGCAAAGCCTGAAGACCTTGTTCCGGGTATCGGCATCTTTAAGCCATGAGGCAGTCACCAGTCCGAAAACACCCGCAAAAACAAGGGCAATACAGCTCCTGAATATCAGGGAAGGCAGGAAAGAGGGATTAAAGAATCCATCCCAGAATTTCCCGCTTTCGATCCAATCGCCGGGGGTTAGCATAAATCCCAGGATGCCGTTAATAACGAAGAGACTCAGCCAGGCAAAAATGAAATAGAGCCAGCCCAGGATCATGTGGGGCTTGTGGTCCATTTTTCCGAAGCGGTAATGATAGATCAGCAGGGCCACAATTTCCCCGATGAAAAAGACCCATTCGATGGCCCAGCCAAATACGAAGGAGTGAATCAATAAGGAGGTGGCAGCCGGATTAACAAGGGCTATAATAAACCAGATCCCTACGCCGCTGACACCACCGAACACCATCGACAGCAGGAGAAAAAACCATGTATGTTTTTTTACATATTCGAGCAGGGCTGAGTTTTTTGTGAGCACAGCCTTTCGCTCGGTCAGCACCAGGAATAATCCTCCCCCCACAGCCAGGTGAGCTATAACAACATGAAGAACAGCGATGATGGCGATCAGTAATCCTCCTCCTGTATTGGGGAGGAACCAGGCAGGATAATTCATGGTTGCTGAGTTTTAGGTTTGAAAATCAGGGTGATCATATACCAGATCGCTACCAGGCCAATCACAAAGACAAGCAGAAAAGCAATCAGGGGCGACAACTCATTCATATTTTCCAACTGGGAGGGCTTAAATACCTGGTCAAGATAGGCAGCCCGGGCCAGGTCACGTACAAAAACCATCAAAAGCACCTGGATTCCACCCAGGATCATGGAAAGGGTAAATCTTCCCGTAAAGGCCGAGTGAAGAATCAACAGCGCTCCAAGCCAGCTGATCCCCATCAGGATGGTAGCAAACATGGAGCCCCCCATAAAAGTCTTCCAGACATGCTCTGGCATCGTCAGCCAGAACCATGTCCCCACTCCAAGCTGGATGAGGGTAATCCATCCAAATATTTTCAGATTTTTCTTAATCTCCATCGCCTTCTCCTCTTCCTCCGTCTTTGAGTAGTGATAGTAGATGGCACGGCCCAATCCACCAATGGCAAGGGCTGCCAGTACAAAGTGAAGGTAGCGGGGCCAGAGTGTGGGTTCACCCAGGTTCAGGTTCCAGCCTGAAGGATCCTCGAAGTACATTCCCCAGCGTCCGGGTTGCAGGGCCAGGGTGTTGTTGTTCACAAATACAAAAGCGACATAAAGCAGGAAAAGGGATGTCACCATCAGGGCTCCTTTCGAAAGGCGGGGAGCCTTATCGGCCTTCTTTACAAACATATAGGCTGCGTAGTAGGCGATTATAAGTATGGGGACCACCAAAATCCATGGTACTGCCACCATGACCGAGCTTGAGTAAAACAAGTGGCCATACAGCACCTGCACAAAAAGCAAAGGCGGAACACCAAAATTAACCGTCAGAGCCACCAGGGTGGGCAGGGTCCCTGAAGCCTTTTTCACCGCCTTTCCCCTGAGAAGATCCCAAACAGTAAGCAGGGTTCCACCCAGCAGGAAATTCATAAGAACCATGTGAATAAAAAAGGTAAAGATCAATAAAAGTTCAAACCATAACCAGTGCACCGGAATGGTATCGGCCGTTGGAATAATCGATTCGTACATAGTGTGAGTTTAGGGTTACCCTAAGATAGAAAAAATGGTCAGGAATCTCCAAGGCCAGGCTACAAAATTGATATAGATAAAAACATGAGCGGAAATTCCTACTCATCTTCCAGGCTTCCGGGTTTAAAAATGGAAGCCTCTGAAAGAATCTTTACTTTCTTTCCCCCGGCAATGTAGAGATATATAACATAGGGAATAAAAAGCATTAACAACCATGCAATCTCCACCATCAGGATGAAATCATAAATGCCATGAAGCACAATGGGCACCCATAGTGCCCGACGGATATAAGACTCTCTGAGTTCAGAATACCGTCTTGCAATCCCAAAATAGAAACCCATGGTGACCCCGAAAATCGCATGGGCAGGCACGGCTGTAATGGCGCGCACCGCAGCTGTATGAATTCCTCCCTGAGTCACATACATTATATTCTCAACCGTAGCAAAACCCAGGGATACAAATACCGCATAGACAATACCATCAAACTGCTCGTTGAAATGTGGACTTTTCCAGATAAGCAGGTACAGCGCCAGGTACTTAAAGATCTCCTCTGTACTACCCGCTACCACAAAGGCCTGGTAGGCAGCATTTCCTACCCTTCCCATATCGGGCATCACAGACATGAGGAAACGCTCCACAAAAAGAATGGGAATCACAGCGATCATTCCGGCAGCAAGAGCCTTTGCCAGCATAATCAGTGGCTCCTTCTCATACTTATCCCTGAAATAGACATAAAATGCAATTATGAAAACCGGGGCGATGGCCGCAAGGAAAATCCCCATAACTACCAGCCAAAGGGTGAAGAGAAGGGCCCGCCAAAGGACGATCCTCCATAGGGTAATCCTCCGAAGGAGGGACTTTGATAATACCCCTGACCCTGGTTAAAACTGACCGATGCCCCAATGGAAATATTATCTCCAAGTTTGTATGTAGCTCCCAGGGACAGGTTGTCCACCAGGCCCGGAGCCATTGGCAATAATGGATAGGACGTCAGGTTCTTTAAGCCGGATCCATGCAGAATCAGGCGCTCGCTCATTTTATAGGATGCGGCTGCGAACACGGCCAGACTGTTAAAGCTGTTTGAGGATTGAAACTCCCCTCCTGGCATCGAGCTGCTCAGACCCGTATAATTTGAAGCTACGAATCCCCCGTGTACCGACCACCTGTCGGTCAGCGGCAGGGTATACATGGGTGCAGCATAGAAACCCATTCCCGAACCATAAGCCTTAGAATATGAATAATTGGTTCCCACACTCATGTTAAACTGACCTGGAAT
This sequence comes from uncultured Bacteroides sp., assembly GCA_964601975.1. Lineage (GTDB taxonomy): Bacteria > Bacteroidota > Bacteroidia > Bacteroidales. The sequence goes on along the minus strand of CAZRPW010000011.1, from coordinate 39,102 downwards.
TCCTTCTTTTTCAGCCTGGTGGTTCTCCTCAGCCTCCAGATGGTATTGCTCCTGATCTGGCTGAGCTACTTCCACCCCCATGGATTTCTTCATGCGAATCACTTCATCCTCAGCTGACTGCGCGAACATCAGCATTGAAGAAAAGGATAAGAATAATATAAAAACAATGATCCGCATAGGACTGAAAATAATATTTTCTCCCACAAATATACAAATGTAGGCCTAATCTTCTGTCACAGATTCGATGAATTTTCCAAAGTTCCTGTACTTCTTGTACAAGATATCATACTGGAGTACCCTTGCCGGATCGGGCAGGTATTCTTTTTCAAATCCTCCACCCATGGCAGTCTGAGCCTCGGGAATGGTCTTATGAACACCCGCTACAACGGCAGCAGCCATGGCTGTTCCAAGGGCAACTGCCTGCTCCGAGCGGGCCACTTTGATGGGCTTGTTTAGCACATCTGCTACGATCTGCATAACCAGTGTGGATTTTTTTGCAACTCCTCCAAGGGCAATCACCCCATCGACCCTTACACCTTCATCCTCGAAACGCTCGGCAATCATCCTGGATCCGAAAGCAGTGGACTCCACCAGGGCCCTGAAGATCCCGGGAGCATCTGAACCCAGGCTCAACCCCATAATGGCACCCTTCAGGTTCTGATTGGCATCAGGGGTGCGGCGTCCGTTCATCCAATCCAGAGCCAGCAATGATGAGTCCTCCGGATCCACGGCTTCAGCAGCCTTGCTCAGTTCAGCAATCAACCTGTCGGATGTCTCCTGCCTGATCTTCTCCCTGGTCTCGCCATCGATACCTTCCAGATTGGCAACCACATTCTCAATGGGCCACATCAACACCTTTTTAAACCATGCATAGATATCTCCGAAGGCGGACTGACCGGCCTCAAGACCCACCATACCCGGTACAATGGATCCGTCCACCTGTCCGCAAATACCGCCCACAAGCTTATCCCCAAACTCATCGGCCGGGGCAATAAGCATATCACAGGTGGAGGTTCCCATTACCTTACTCAGGTAGTAAGGTTGAATCTCAGCTCCCAATGCTCCCAGGTGGGCATCAAATGCTCCCGCACCAATGCTCACACCAGTACCCAGGCCCAATTTGTCGGCCCAGTCCTTATTCAGGTTACCCACCTTCACATCACAGGTATAGGTCTCATTGAACAGCCTTTCTTTCAGTCCGCTGAGAAGTGGGTCCAGTTTCACAAGGAAATCCTCCTCGGGCAATCCGTCAAAATTTTCATGCCACATGGCCTTATGACCGGCCGCACAACGACTCCTCTTCAGTTCCAGGGGATCGGTATCTCCCACCAGGAGGGCCGGAATCCAATCGCAATGCTCCACCCAGGACCATGCCTGCTCAGCCACCTCATCATCGGCACGCAGTACATGCAAGACCTTGGCCCAAAACCACTCTGAACTGTAAATTCCTCCTTCATATTTAGTAAAGTCTTCCCCTCCCCAGCTGCGGGCCAGTTCATTGATTTCATCTGCCTCTTTCATTGCGGTATGATCCTTCCAGAGCACAAACATGGCATTGGGGTTTTCCTCAAAACCCGGCGTCAGCGACAGGGGAACACCCTGCCGGTTTACTGCCACCGGAGTTGAGCCGGTTGTATCGATGGATATACCCACCACTTTTTCAGCCACTCCGGAAGGACACATTTTTAATGCCCCGGTAATACAGGCCTCAAGGCCTTCCAGGTAGTCCAGGGGATGCTGCCGAAACTGATTTCTGGAAGGATCACAGTACATCCCTGCTTTCCAGCGGGGATATTCAAATACATGGGTTCCCATTTCTTCACCCGTCTGGGTATTCACCACCAGGGCCCGAACCGAATCCGATCCGTAGTCCACACCAATTGTATAAGTCGTCAAGTCTGTAAAGTCCATAAAGTCGTAAAGTCTGTAAAGTCCGTAAAGTCTGTAAAGTTTATTTCTGGCCGTAGTAGGAGTTTTTTCCGTGTTTGCGCAGGTAGTGCTTATCCAGCAGAAACTGTGCTATGGGAGTCTCTTGTCCCAGAACCTGGTTTCGAAAAGCCATCTTTGCCACATCTTCCAAAACTACCGAATGGTGTACAGCCTCCACGCCGTCTTTCCCCCAGGTAAAAGGTCCGTGATTTGCCACCAGGACTCCGGGTATTGCCAGGTAGTCCAGCCCCCTGAAAGTCTCCACGATAAGCTTCCCCGTATTTGCCTCATAATCTCCTTCAACCTCCTCCTTTGTAAGAGGCCTGGTACAGGGAACTGCTCCGTAGAAGTAATCGGCATGAGTGGTTCCAAAGGGTGGCAGGGAAAGTCCGGCCTGCGCCCATGATGTGGCCCATTCAGAATGCGTATGTACCACTCCGCCAATACCTTTGAATTGCTTGTAAAGGGCCACATGGGTAGGGGCATCCGATGAGGGTTTCAGATCGCCTTCGATCTGCTTCCCCTCAGCATCTAAGACCACCATCTGTCCGCTTGTCATCCGGTCATAGGCAACACCCGAGGGTTTGATCACAATGTGACCGGTCTCCGGGTCCTGCTCACTGGCATTACCCCAGGTAAAGATGACCAGCTTATGTTTCACAAGAGCCAGGTTAGCTTCCAGGACTTTTTCCTTCAGTTGCTCATGCATGCTTTTGTGTTTTAAGTTACAATCCTCTTGCAAGATGATAATAAAGATCGTTCCACTTCAGCTCCTTCTTGATGGAGGAGATGGTGGTCGATTCATCAATAAGCAAGTATTCGATCCCGGCCATTTCGCTGAAATCTTCAAGGTGTTCCTTGGTAACAGCCATGCTGAATCCAGTGTGGTGAGCACCTCCGGATAGGATCCAGGCCCCAGCAGCCACCTCCAGGTTGGGATGCGGTTCCCATACAACCCTTGCTACCGGCAGCTTTGGCAGCGGAGCATCGGCCGGAACCACATCACAGGGATTCACAAGCAATCTGAAACGATTACCCATATCCATGATGGAGGCATTTACCCCGGGACCAGAAGCCACATCAAATACCAGTCGGGCCGGATCGGCCTTCCCGCCAATTCCAAGGGGATGAACCTCCAGGCTCGATTTACCACTGGCAATGGATGGACAAACCTCCAGCATATGTGCCCCAAGTACCTTCATTCCGTCGGGATGCAAATGGTAGGTATAGTCCTCCATGAAAGAGGTTCCACCCTCCATCCCAATGGCCATCACTTTCATGGCCCGAACCAGGGCAGCAGTTTTCCAATCACCTTCGGCACCGAATCCGTATCCGTCTGCCATCAAACGCTGAACTGCCAGTCCGGGCAGCTGCGAAAGCCCGTGCAAATCTTCAAAAGTTGTGGTAAAGGCCGAGAAACCACCCTCCTCCAAAAAGATTCTCATTCCTTTTTCAATTCGGGCAGCCTCCATGAGGGCATCGCGGAGCTTACCCCCCTTCTGCGCCTCTGCAGGCAGATTATAAAGATCTTCGTAGATCGCCATCAACGCTTCGGTCTCCCGGTCACTCACCGATTTAACCCTTTCCACCAGATCACCCACCCCGTAACCGGAGACACTATAACCCAGCTGTATCTGGGCCGATACCTTATTTCCCTCTGTGACAGCTACCTCTCGCATATTATCACCAAAGCGGGCTACCTTTCCACCCTGCCAGTCGGCCCATGCTGCTGCAGCCCTGATCCAAACGCCTATTTTTGCCTGGACATCAGGATTGGCCCAGTGACCCACCACCACCTTCCTTTCAATATGCATCCTGGATCCGATAAAACCGAATTCCCTTCCACCGTGGGCACTCTGATTCAGATTCATGAAATCCATGTCTATAGAATCCCAGGGAATATCACGATTAAACTGGGTATGAAGATGCACAAAGGGCTTGGTCAGGGACTTTAATCCTCCAATCCACATCTTTGCAGGCGAAAACGTGTGCATCCAGGTTATAAGTCCGATGCATCCGGGAGCGTTACTTGCCTCCCTGCAGAGGCTTAGAATCGCATCCGGCGTGGTCAGTACCGGTTTGAATACCACCTTTACCGGAATCGTTTTGCTCTCGTTCAAAGCATTCGTAATTTCACGAGAGTCCTGATCCACCTGCTTCAGTGTTTCTTCTCCATATAAATGCTGACTGCCCGTAACAAACCAAACTTCCAATTCACTCAAATTCTTCATCATATCCTATTTTTTACTTACCCATTTTCTATTTACCTACTTACTATTTCCCATTTACCCACTTACCCACTTACCTATTTACCCATTTACTATTTACCCATTTACTATTTACCCATTTACCCACTTACCTATTTACCATTTACTATTTACCCATTTACCATTTCCCCATTTACTATTTACCATTTACCCATTTACCATTTCCCATTTACCCATTTCCCATTTACTACCATAATCACAGCGTGAAATTATAACCCTCATTTAACAATTTCTTATATTTCTTTTTGTCGAAGCGGTACAAAAACGCTCCCTTCCTGGAGCTGCTCATATCCTTCTCTTCCAGCTTCACCAGCACATCCATTGAAAGGATCTTCTTCCTGAAATTCCTTTTATCCAATTGCCTCTGGTAGATGGCTTCATACAAAGATTGAAGTTGCGGGATTGTAAATTCTTTAGGCAGCAGTTCAAAGCCAATGGGCTGGGAGGCAGTTCTTCGCCTGAGCCTCCTGAGGGCACTCTCCACCATGGCACCGTGGTCCATGATCAGATCTGGAAGTTCATTCAGACTCACCCAGGTTGCGCCGTATTGCCTGGAATAATCCTCCGAGTAACGGTGGGCCGGTATCAGGGCATAATAAGCTACGGAAAGCACCCTGCCCGCAGGGTCCCGACCCATATCACCATAGGTCTGCAATTCCTCCATATAAATATCCTTGAGACCGGTAAGTTCAAAAAGGATCTTGTTTGCCGCATGAGTCAAACCCTCCTCTTCCTCTAAAAAACCGCCAAACAAAGACCAGTCTCCCAGAAAGGGTTCAAACTTCCTTTTGTGAATCAATAACTTTAATTCACCTTCATCAAAACCAAAGATAATGCAGTCCACAGCCACATAAAATTTCGAATGATCGGCGTAGAATGTTTTTCCTGTAATCATAGTTCCGAATCGTTTACCAGAAATAGATGTAGAAAGCAATAATAAATGTGATAATAATAGCCGAATTAATCACATCCCATTTGCTCCAGCTGGCACGGGTCAGGGCCTTTTGTTCTGCAGTGGCTGAGCCCAAATATAAACCCTGTATTTTCGCAGGGTCAGCAGCCGTGGTAAAGAAACTCACGATGATCATCAATAGAATTACAATCACGAAAAGCGCTATTTCATAGTGTAACCAGTTAGGGGCAACAAACAATTCATAAATGAAGCCATCGGAAACTGTATCACCAAAATAAATCTTCAGACCCAACCTGAGCATCCCCAGGATGAAGCCCACCACCAGTCCGGTAAAACCTGCCGAAGGGGTGGTTTTCTTTGAAAGGATTCCCAGAAGGAATACTGCTGCAATTCCCGGAGCCAGAAGCGACTGAACATCTTGCAGGTATTCATACAAAACCTTACCAATCCCTTTCATTACAGGGATCCAGAGTATACCAAGGACCACAATGACCACAGTTGCCAGACGGCCTACCCACAGGTAGTGCTTATCACTGGCATCAGGTTTGAACTTTTGATAGAAATCGACTGTAAAAAGCATGGAAGAGGAGTTGAAAAGAGAAGCCAGGGAACTCATCAATGCCGCCAGGATCCCTCCAACGACAATCCCCGTGAATCCTTTTGGCAAAAGATCCTTCACGAGTGTAGAGAATGCCGCATCATTGGTGTCAAATTCCATAACACCCTGCTGTTTCAGTGCAAAAGCAATCATTCCAGGAATCAGGAATAAAAAGACAGGGGTAAGTTTCAGGTAGGCACCAAAGATGGTTCCGCGCCTGGCCTGAGTCTGGTCACGCCCCGAAAGCACCCGCTGGACAATAAACTGGTCGGTACACCAGTACCAGAAACCAATGATGGCAGAACCGAAAATTACGCCTGTCCATGGAAAATCCGGATCACTCGGCGAGCGCATCAGGCTACCCATACTGCCTGTGACTATAGATTCGCCAGCTGCATTAGTATGAACCATATCTGTGGCCCGGACAATTTCCATCAGGTTGGCCCAGCCCCCAAGCTGACTTAGCCCCAGCACAAGAATGGCGATAGATCCTGCAAGCAATATCGGAGTCTGCAGAACCGAGGTATATAATACCGCCTTCATCCCACCAAACACAGTGTATATCCCGGTAACAACAACCAGTCCGATGGCTGCCACCCAGAAGAAATCCACCTGCTGCCCAAAAAACATGACGTATTCAATATTAAAAACATCCTTGAATACCACCCCGCCGGCATACACCGTTACGGCTACTTTGGTCATAATATAACTGACAATAGATATAATGGATAGAAAGGAGCGGGATTTTGAATTGTAACGCTTCTCCAGAAACTCGGGCATTGTGAAAACTCCACTTCGGGCATAGAATGGAACAAAGAGCCAGCCAAGGAGCAGGATCAACCAACCCTGCATTTCCCACTGGGCCATAGCCATGCCGCTTTCAGCACCGGCTCCGGCCAGTCCAACCAAATGCTCAGACCCAATATTGGAAGCAAAGATCGATGCTCCTATAGCAATCCATGTAGCATCCCTCCCCGCAAGAAAGTAATCAGAGGTATCCTTATCCTTTTTTCGCAGAACATAGAAAATAACACCTACCAGTGCCAGGCAGAAGAGTCCGAGTATAATCCAGTCGAGTGTGGCCATGATTTAATAGTAAATGGTAAATGGTAAATTGTAAATGGTAAATAGGTAAATGGTAAATGGTAAATAGGTAAATAGGTAAATAGTAAATGGGTAAATGGGTAAATGGTAAATGAACGCTTTAATTAAGTGTAATAATAACACTTATCGGAAAACTAATCAAGTCCCCTCCGCTTATTAAGACTAATTATAAAGAAATGCCCTGATTGGTAAAAATTATGAAATCACCGAAGCTTCGAAATATAAGCACCCTATAAAAGAGATAATACTTTACCTGAAATCCCATTATTGTTTCTACTTTTAGGATTCTCAAAACACTTAAACTATTTTTTATGCAAACCACAATTACATTGGGGGCCATCGACTGGACGATCATTCTGATCTACTTTGTCTTTGTTCTCGGAATTGGATGGGCACTCAGAAGGTATATGAAAGATGCCTCAGCCTTCCTGGAGGCGGGCAGATCACTGCCTGCGTGGGTAACCGGACTGGCATTTATTTCTGCCAACCTGGGAGCCCTTGAGGTTATCGGAATGGCAGCCTCGGGTGCCAAGTACGGGATGATGACTGTTCATTTTTACTGGATCGGAGCCATACCTGCCATGATCTTCCTTGCCATTTTCATGATGCCATTCTACTATGGTTCAAAGGCGCGCTCGGTTCCTGAATATTTGAAACTCCGATTTGATGAAAAGACCAGGGGCTTCAATGCCTTTGCCTTTGCCATCATGACTGTCTTTGCATCAGGTATATCTATGTATGCCCTGGCCCTGCTGGCACAGGTCATTCTTCCGATCACAATCGACTGGAACTTCCTGGGTATCCACATTGGAGAATTTGATTTCTACCTCTTCGTTTCGGCCGTTATCGTGCTTGTTTACATGGTCCTTGGCGGACTCACTTCTGCCATATATAATGAAGTACTCCAGTTCTTCCTGATCGTCATTGGTTTCCTGCCGCTTGTCATTATCGGCCTCACCGATGTCGGAGGTTGGGAGGGTTTAAAAGCAAATCTGCCGGAAGAGATGATGCACTCATGGAAATTTGCAGGAAGTGCGGGTGCAAACCCCATGGGAGTAGATTGGTTCGGGATCGCTGTGGGACTCGGCTTTGTACTCTCCTTTGGTTACTGGTGCACCAACTTCCTGGTGGTTCAGCGTGCTATGGCTGCGGGATCCATGACAGCCGCACGGAAAACTCCGCTCATCGGAGCACTTCCAAAAATGCTCCTTCCTGCATTGGTGATCCTCCCCGGGATGATTGCCCTTGCCCTGACAAACATGGGAGACCTTGAACTCCCACTGAAGGCCGGAACCATGACCACCGATTATGATAAAGTAATCCCGGTCCTCCTGATGAAATACATGCCTATGGGGGTACTTGGATTAGGGCTTACCGCCCTTATGGCCTCCTTTATGTCAGGAATGGCCGGTAATGTATCGGCCTTCAATACTGTATTTACCTATGACATCTACCAGAGCTACATTATGCCCAACAAGGACGACAAACACTATCTGAAGGTGGGTCAGTGGACCACTGTAGTGGGAGTGCTGGTAAGCATACTGACTGCCTACGTGGCACGGTCCTTTAACAATGTAATGGACTTCCTGCAGCTGATCTTTGCCTTTGTGAATGCTCCGCTGTTCGCAGCCTTCCTGCTGGGTATGTTCTGGAAACGAACCACGGGTCATGCCGCTTTCTGGGGACTGATCGGTGGAACCATTTCAGCTGCCATACACCACGGACTCACGCTTCCCGCCGGAGGCGTGGCAGGTGTCAAAGGTGGATACTTCGCCCTTATGCATACCTATCCCAGTGAAATGGCACAGAACTTCTGGACGGCCATCTATGCATTTGCAGCTGCACTTATAATCACCTTCCTGATTACACTGGCAACCAGGCGAACCAAGACCGATGAGGATTTGAAGGGCCTTGTATATTCCCTGACCCCGAGAATACAGGACGATTCGGAGCACTGGTACCAGCGCCCCGTTGTGATGGCCATCATTGTGGGTGTAATTGCCCTGGCGCTGAGCATATTATTCTGGTAAAATTAAAACTAAAAGAAAAATGGGATTAGATATAAAAATACCGATTGGACTGATGTTCAGCATTTTTGGAATTATCCTGACCATCCTTGGCCTGGTAACCAACGGGGATACAGAAATGTATGCCAAATCACTGGGGCATAACATTAACCTGTGGTCGGGTCTCCTCATGCTGGCCTTCGGAGCATTTATGCTGCTTACCTCCACACTTGTAAAGAAGAAAAAGAAGAAAGAAGAATAGTCAGCCTGCCTTTGGCGGTTGGACTAAGAGGGCTTTCCCGCCACGGCGGGGGAGCCCTCTTTCTTTTTCAAGCCCGCCGAGATGACAATAATGGCACCGCAAATCACTGTAAGGGCACCCAGTAAGCCCATTACCGAGAAAGCTTCGGGCTCCATCCATGTGACTTCCATTTGTGTAAGAATGGCCATGGTAATGAAGGTGATAACCGGGTTCAGGGTAATGATCACACTCACCCTGGCTGCTTCTGTGTATTTGATGGCAAGGGCAAGAGAGCCATAGGCTATAACGGTATTCAGCCCCAGGTAAAACAGGATGATCCAGTTCATCACTGGCATTCCTTTCAATTGTGAGAAAGCCACGAAGGGAATCAGGCCCAGGGAACAGGCTCCATAAACAAAAAGTGTAATCTGATTGGGCGGAATTTTTTTAAGGAGTTGCTTCTGAGAGCTGGAGAAACCGGCCCAGGAGATTCCGGCCCCCAGGATAAGCATCATACCCAATGTGAGATTATCAGCTTCAGCCCCAAGATCCTTAAACTGTTCGGAATAAAAAAGTCCGATGCCTCCAAGGACAAAAATGAAACCCACAATATGCTTCCAGTTCACTTGTTCTTTGAACACGAGAATACCCACCAGGGCAAAACTCACCGGTCCGATTTGAATAAATATCTGCGAACTGGATGGGTTTACATACTTGATGCCGGAAATGAATCCAGAGTAATTCACTGCCAGGAAGAGGGCTGCCAGGACCAGTAGCCAGGGAGGTTTCTTAAATATACTGAAATCGGATCTCCTGAAGATAAGGGTCCAGGTTCCCAATATCAGGAAGGCTATAAAAAAGCGCAGCCAGACCACAGTCAATGGTGACAGCTCGTAGGTAATAAACTTTAATACAATGGCCAGGAAGCCCCAGAATGAGGCGGTGACCAGGGCGTAGGTGATTCCCTTTCTGTGATCCATTATTCTGCGGAAAAAATATCCATTTCCTCAAGCAGGTATCCGGCTCCTGCAAATTTATCGATTATGAAAAGGACGTAGCGGATATCCACCGCAATATTCCGGCATAGATTGGGATCATAGTATACATCACTCATGGTTCCCTCCCACTCACGGTCAAAGTTAAGTCCGATAAGTCTTCCTTCAGCGTCGAGGACCGGACTTCCCGAATTACCCCCTGAGGTATGATTGGAAGCGATAAAACAGACAGGCATGGTTCCATTCACTCCATAGGGACCAAAGTCTTTTGCCTCATACAAAGCCACAAGCTTCTCAGGAACCACATAATCAACTTTTCCCAGCTTTCGCTTCTCCATGAGCCCTTTCATGGTGGTGAAGGGCTGATACGCTACCCCATCCCTGGGTGTATACCCCTTAACAGCGCCGTAGGTGAGACGCATGGTCCGGTTTGCATCCGGGTAGAGGCTGTGTTCTCCTGTTTTCTCAAGCAGGGCAGCCATATAGGATTTATAAAGCTTCTCCTCCTCCCACTCGATCCGACTGTTTTCCTCGTTGATATTGACTTTATATATGTCTCGGATTTGCTCAAGGCAAATACTGATGGGATCCTTTGTTACAAGCTCCAGTCCTTTTGTCTGATCCCCAGCCCAGGTTTCCACAAGCTTAGCCGACCTCTCACTGTCACCAAAAACAGACTTTGAATAGAGTTTCTCCGCGTAGGCATGAAAATCTCCCTGAAACTTCCTTTCCACCTCCTTAAAAAATGCAGGGTGAAATTCCATCGGCATTTCCCGCTTATAGGCCTCCATCATGGCTGCGAAAATATCCACATCCACCGGCCTGTGGAAATCCTTGAAAAAATGATCCATGGAGGCCTGCATCTGATTTGTGTCAACACCCTTCATAATCTGTGACTGAACTGCCATGGACTGCCTGAACAGCTCAACGGCCATTACAGCCTCGCTATACATATCCATCGCTGTCGCATACAGGGCCATCTCACGATATAGTATATCAAAATCCTCTAGCAGTTTTCCGTACTTCATTTCCCTTTCTCCATCCTGCTCGATCCATTGCCCGAACGCAGCCTCCTCCTGCTTCTTCATATCCACAATATGATTTCGTTCCATTCCGAGGATCATCCCCTGCCATTTCTTCCAAGCGTTACTCACTCTTCGGTATTTGTGCGAATACTGTATCCTGATCACTTCCGAGGTGCGCATGTGTTTATCCATAATATCCAGGCGGGTGGTCCTGAGTCCGACTTTCAGAGGCAGGCTTGTTTCAATCATGGACCTTACTGCTTCAGAATGAAGATATTGAGTGGTACTGGCCGGGTAACCCAGGATCATTGTAAAATCGTTTTCCTCTACCCCTCCTGTGTTTATCTCAAGGTGTTTGCGGGGTTTATAGGGTACGTTATCCGCACTGTAAGCGGCAGGCTGGTTATCCTTATCCGCATAGACCCTGAAAAGGGAAAAATCGCCCGTATGGCGGGGCCACATCCAGTTGTCGTTGTCCAGACCAAAGTTCCCCACAGCCGAGGGAGGCGCACCCACCAGTCTGACGTCTGTATACTTCTCATAGACAAAAAGGTAGTAGGCATTCCCGTAATAAAACGAACTTACCCTGGCACCAAAATGTGTTTCACGGGTGGCTTCAGAAATAATCTTCCCTATGTTCTGGTTGATCACACTCTGCCTTTCCCCGGGATCCAAACCATCGACTAGTCCCTCCGTAACCTCCTGGCTTACATCCTTCATATATCTCAGGTAGGTAACCGACAATCCCCTGTTGGGCAGTTCCTCATCCCGGCTTTTGGCCCAGAATCCGTTGGTGAGATAGTCATGCTCCACTGAAGAATGCGACTGAATGGCTCCTTCACCACAATGATGATTTGTAAGGACCAGTCCCTCCGATGAAATCATCTCTCCTGTACACCCACCACCAAAAATCACAATGGCATCCTTCAGGCACGCCTTGTTAATACTGTAGATATCAGACGCATTCAGCCTCAATCCAGCCTCCTGCATATCATCGATGTGGTACTTTTCAATCAGCATGGGTATCCACATTCCCTCCTCGCCTCTCAGCTGCACTGGGCCAAGGACCACCAGCAAAAAGAGTATCCAAAATATCTTGTTCATCATACTATGCATTGTTCAAATTTAAAAAAGTCTTTAATTCACTGTAAACCTTCTGCACCGGGAGTCCCATTACATTAAAGTAGCTTCCCCTGATCCCTTCCACGGCGATATGACCGATCCACTCCTGAATCCCATAAGCTCCGGCCTTATCAAAAGGCTTGTATTGATCAATATAGTAGTCAATCTCCTCTTTCTCCAAAATTGAAAAGCTTACATCTGTTGCCACAAAAAAACTGCTTCGCTTGGCTGCCGACCTCAGACAAACTCCCGTAAAAACCTGGTGCGTTCGCCCCGATAAAGCCTTTATCATGGACTGAGCCTCTTCCCGGCTTCCCGGCTTTCCCAATTCCTGTCCATCCTGCCAAACGATGGTATCGGCAGTGAGCAGAATTTGCCGGGTTCCCACAGTCGCGGTATAAGCATCAGATTTATGATCCGCCAGGTACCGGGCTATCTCCCCGGCTTCGAGCCCGGCCGGATAAAGCTCATCTGTATGGCCGGTATCTACCACCCGGAAAGGAATTCCCAGTTCATCCATCAGGGAGGCCCTCCTGGGTGAACGTGATGCCAGCAGTATCTCATATGACAATAATTCTGGCAGCACTATCTAATATTTGAAGTTTACCAGGAAAAATACAAGCACGGAATAGAGGATTCCACTTAGCATAATCAGTTTTATCAGGGTGCTGGCGCGGTGATAATCCTTCTTCACCCTGGCACGAAGAATCTGAATGGAAAGCAGCAAAAAAGGAATAATCAGCAGTCCAATAAAGTAAGCAAGTGAAAAGAAATCTGCCGGCTCAACGGAAAAAAGAATGAATCTCACCAGCAGGAATATAAGCATGGCAAGGGTAATAGAAACTAATCCCAGTATGATAACCTTCGTCCATTTTGATCCCAGGACGATGGGGACAGTCCGCATCCCATAGGCAGAATCTCCTTCAAAATCTTCTGCATCCTTTATAAGTTCCCGGATCAGGGTGGTCATGAAAGCAAAAAAGCTGAATCCGCCAACCCAGGCAAAAATATAGTTAAAGCTCACATTGTGCTGAAGCATCTGTTCACCATATACACGGTTGAGCAGGGGAATTTCGAAAAGAACCACCATGAGTGGCACCAATCCGGTCAGGAAAGACACCGAAATATTTCCTACCAGAAACTGCCTCTTATAGCTGGTTGAATAAAACCAAAGGAGTCCGGTTGCCAGAAAAAAAACAAAGGACAGAGCCGGCAGGTGAATATAAAAAGCAAGATAGACACCCATGCCAATGCCAATGATATTGAGCATGGCATGCAGAATCATGGCCTGACGTCTTCCCACCTCAACACCCACCACTACCCTGGAGGGCTTATTGATCATATCAGTTCGGGTGTCAAAATAGTCATTAATTATGTATCCGGCAGCGGCAATAAAAACTGTGGAAAGAACCAGCAGGAAAAATTGCAGATCGCCGAACTGTAACTCAAAGTCGCTTGTGGGCAGCAGGGGTTCCATAATCAGGTACCTTATGGCATACTGTGTAGCAGCAATAATTACCAGGTTAGGGAATCTGACTAAAGTGAATATTGAAGATAGTTGTCTGATCATCTTTTTGCTTTTACCATACAAATGATTCACCGTCCATCCAGCGTCCGTGAAGTCTTAATACCTGTTCGATCACATCACGGCCACAGCCCTTGCCTCCCGGGAAAGGACTAATATAATGTGCAGCGGCTTTGATTTCTTCCACTGCGTCGGCCGGACAACAGGGAACACCTGCCCTTTTCATTACTTCATAGTCGGGAAGGTCATCCCCCATGTAAAGCACCTCTTCCGGCTTAAGGTCATATTTGAACAGGAAATCGGTAAAATCGTCAGTCTTACAGGAAGAACCCAGGTAAATATCAGTTATCCCCAGCCCCCTGAATCTAAGCGCAACATTCTCGGAGGTGCCTCCGGTTATAATGGCGATGGGATAGCCCCTTTTAACAGCATACTGAAGTGCATAACCGTCTTTGGTATTCATGCTTCTCATCAACTCCCCGTTGGGATGGAGATATACCTCCGGCATGCTCAGCACGCCGTCCACATCAAATGCAAATGCCTTTACGGCTTTCAATCCTTCTTTAAAATTGGTCATCTCCTGTTTTCGGATCAATGGTAGATTTATGGGACCGTTTAATATCCCGGCTCACAAAAGTATACAATTTCTCCCATTCGGGATGCCCCTTCAGCAATTCAAGGTGCCTGTTCATGGTGAGCTCATCCCCTCTTAACGCCGGACCAGTCTGAGCCCCGGCCGGCCCAGTTTCAGTAATCTTCTGAAAAGTTTCCCGCAGGAGCGGTTCAAGAAGTGATTTCTCCACACCGTTTTCTTCCAAAAGGCGGGTGGCTATGGTAGCCATATGATTCGCAAAATTATTGGCAAAAACGGCTGCAAGATGCACCCTTGACCGGCCGAAAGAATCCATCTCTACAACACTTGAAGTTATGGTAGCGGCAAGAGCGCATATCTTTTCATTTACCTTCTCAGAGCAGGCTTCCACCAGGAAAGGCGTATCCCCCAGGGATACCTGCCTCTGCGCCGAGATGGTCTGCAGAGGATAGAAAACACCACACTCAGCAAAGTTTGGCTCCAGAACTTCCATGGAGACCGCTCCGGCAGTGTGCATCCAAATGCCCCCTCTGCCCTTAAACTGCCTTGCCACTGTGGAAATGGAATCATCGGACACAGCAAGCAGATAAAAATCTGCATCATCGGGAAGCTCTTCACTCCGGCTGACAGCTACACTTGCTGAAACTGCAGCCACTTTAAGCGCCTTTTCGTGAGACCGGGACCATATACAGGCCACATGCTGCCCGGCTAAATGAAGGTGCCGGGAAATGTGGAAAGCCACATTCCCGGCACCAAGAATAACAATTCTATAAGGCTTTGTAGATTTAATGATCTAAACTTTAGAAGCAGTATTTGTTTTCTTCGATCAATTGGTCGGCAATTTTTCTCCTGGCCTCTTTCACATTCACTCCTGCCACACCAGTAAAGAGAGAGATTCCTTTCTCCAACTGCGCACGTACATCGCCATAGGCAAAGGAATAAGTAGTATCCAGCGCACTCTTACGGATACGGGAAGCTGCATCAAAGACGAAAACATCGGCCATTTCTCGGTAGAGTTTGGAATACTCCTCTCCTTTGACAGCTTCCATTTTCTTCACACGAAGAACAACAGACTCTGCTACATAAGTCTGAATGATGCAGTCCGAAATATTACTGAGTATCTCCTGCTCGAACACCAGTTTCCTTGTGAACTTCTCGGAGGCAGCTTTCATCAGCATCAAACACACCTTCTTCATGTTGGCGATGTAAAAATCTTTCTCCTCGAAATAGCCTTCGGGAGCCGCAAGGCTGCCATCAGAAGCTTTTACCTCTTCAAAGGCCTTTTCAGCCTCTTCCATGATAGGAAGAACCTTCTTGGCTCCTTTTTTCAGGACTGCATCTACCAGCAAAAGCCTGTTGATCTCGTTGGTTCCTTCAAAGATCCTGTTAATCCTGGAGTCGCGGTAACCCTTATCGATCATCATCTCGGCCGAAAATCCCATTCCGCCATGAATCTGAACACCTTCGTCCACCACATAGTCCAGAGACTCTGAACCAAACACCTTCATGGCTGCGGCCTCGACTGCAAAATGGTTAAAAGCCTCCATAGTATTCCGTCCCTTGTCGTCACCATTGGCTACGTAATAATCAATAGCATCATCCAGGGCCTTACTGGCCCTGTAGACAGAGCTCTCGGTGGCAAAGGTTCTGATCACCTGTTCTCCCAGCTTATGCTTAATCGCTCCAAATTGTGAGATCAGGCAGTTGAACTGCTTACGCTCATTGGCATACTGAACCGACTGGTCGATGGCCTTTTTGGCAGAACCAATCACGTTAGCTCCCAACTTGATTCTTCCCATGTGGAGAATATTCAGGGCAATCCTGAATCCCTCTCCCCTCTTTCCAAGCATATTCTCAACAGGAACTTTCACATCGTTGAAAAAGATCTGCCTGGTGGAAGATCCTTTGATCCCCATCTTCTTCTCTTCCGGGTTGAAAGTAATTCCATCATATCCTCTCTCCACAATAAATGCGCTCAGAACACGGTCATTGTCAATTTTGGCAAAAACAGTCATCACATCTGCAAAACCACCATTAGTGATCCACATTTTTGCTCCGTTCAGCACATAATGCTTTCCATCTTCAGTCAAAACCGCTTTAGTCGTACCAGAGTTTGCATCCGAACCTGCTCCCGGTTCTGTCAGACAGTAAGCTCCAATCCACTCGCCTGTAGCAAGCTTCGGGCTATATTTGGCCCGCTGCTCATCGGTTCCATAATAGAGAATCGGCAAAGAACCGATACCGGTGTGACATGAGTAGGCAACCGCATAAGAATAGCCTGCCCCCAGCACCTCACTTGAATACATGGTGGTTATAAAATTTTGGCCAAAGCCTTCATATTCTTCGGGAATTGCAATCCCCAGCAGGCCCAGTTCACCTGACTTTTTCAGCAGTTCGGGCATTAGTCCCTCTTCCTGGGCATCAATACGGTCTGCTATCGGGAACACTTCTGTTTCCAGGAAATCCTTGCAGGTTTCCCCGATCATTCTTTGTTCCTCATCAAGTTCCTCAGGAATAAACACATCCGCAATATCTGTCTCCTTCACCAGGAATTCGCCACCGGTTATTAATTTCTTTTCTTCCATAGTTAAAATTTTACTCGTTTCACTCGTAAAAGTAATTGGTTATTGGTTAATGGCAATTGCTATTTACTATTTACCAATTGCTATTTACCACTTGCTATTTGCTAATTGCTATTTACTAATTGCGTCAGCAATTAACTCTACTATATCGTAAGCCTTCACTTCTTCTTCTTTGTTCTTGTATTTTATACCATCGGTCATCATCACCATGCAGTAGGGACAGGCTGTAGCGATGATGTCGGCACCCGTTTCGAGGGCCTCTTCGGTACGCTCGATAAAGACCTCCTTATCTCCTTTCTCAGCTTCCTTGAACATCTGGCCACCACCGGCTCCGCAACACAGAGCAAAACTTTTATGCCGTTGCATCTCAACTTTTTCGGCCGAGAAAACATCCAATACCTGTCGTGGTGCTTTGTACTCCTTATTAGCCCTCCCCAAATAACAGGGATCATGGAATGTGATCCTGTTTCCTTTCAAGGCGCCTTCAGGTACAGACAGTGAGCCATCGGCCATCCTGTCACGCAGAAACTGTGAATGATGTATAACTTCATAATTCCCTCCCAGGTCGGGGTACTCGTTCTTAAAAGTATTGTATGCATGAGGATCACAGGTAAGAATCTTCTTCACCTCATATCCTTCGAATATTTCAATGTTCATCAGGGCCTGCATCTGGAAAAGCATTTCATTCCCTGCCCTGCGGGCCACATCTCCGCTGGAAGATTCCTCGGTACCCAGCACAGCATAAGAAACGCCCATGGAATTGAGCACTTTTACAATGGCCCGTGAAACGCGCTTATAGCGATCGTCAAAGGCGCCGGCACTGCCTACCCATAAGAGGTATTCGGGCTTCTCGCCCTTTGCAAGCAGGTCGGCCATCAAAGGCACCTCCACCCCGGGTTCCACCCATTCCATCCGGTCGTCCTGTGAAAACTGCCAGGGTGCACCATTGTTCTCAATGTTCGAGAAAACAGTATTCAGCTCACCGGGTGCAGCACTTTCCTCCATGACAAGGTAGCGCCTCATTCCCAGGATCATGGCAGGCTGATTAATATTGATGGGGCACTCCTGGGCACAGGCATTACACAATGTACATGCCCAGAGCTCCTCTTCGCTGACAAAATCCCTGATCAAAGACTTATTATCGGAGAAATCTGCACCATTTTTAAGGATACCGGGACCTTTTTCCTTCATCCTGGCCCTTACATCCATTACCACCTTTCGTGGCGAAAGCTTCTTACCTGTGAGGTTGGCCGGACAAACAGAGGTGCATCGGCCACATTCGGTACAGGAAAGAGAATCCATATAGGATTTCCAGGTCAGGTCTTCCACGTCCAGCACCCCGAATCGTTCAGGAACCTCCTCCTCGGCATCCGCCTGTGGCGGAGAGGGGGCAAATGCCTGATCAGGATCCATCATAATCTTCACCTCTTTGGTGATGCTCTCCATGGTATCCACCTTGCCCAGGGGCTCCAGGCGGCTCAGGAAAACATTTGGAACCGACATGAACACATGAAAGTGCTTGGAATAGGGCAGATAATTAGCAAATATAAAGATCAGCAGGATATGAACCCACCAGTTTACATCGTGGAGCAGCTGGTTCTTTGCACCTGCATCGATCCACCCGGCAAGTATACTACTCACAGGGTAAAGTCCAACAAGTTCGTGTCCACCGTGACCGGCCGACAGGAGATAGTATGTATTCATCCCCATCAGAGATACCATTAACAGGAAAATCATGCTCAGCGCAATATTGGCATCCAGGTGAGAGATGTGCTTCATCTCGATCCCCGAAAAGCGCTTCACATGCATAAAAATCCTTCTGAACAGAAAAACCAGGATGGCAATGGCAATGATCAGGGCAAAAATATCGCCCGATGCCGTAATAAAACTATAAAAACCTCCCAAGACCGACAATGCTCGCTCGGTACCAAAAAGTCCGTCAACTACCATTTCTACACTGCCAATGAGAATCACACAGAAACCCCAGAATACGAGTGCATGGAGTAAGCCCAGTACCGGTCTGCGGAAAATTTTGGTCTGCCCGAAAGCCACCTCCAACATTACGCCAAAGCGTTTGCCGTAATCCTTTATGGGAAACTTCCCTTTTGTAATTTTGAAATAGCCAATATATTTCCGTAGGGTGAATGTAAATACACCCAGTGTCACCAGCAAAGCAGCCAGGAAAACTATCTGAGAACTCATCCTTTAGCAGCCTTAATTTCTGAAATCAGTTCGGGCAGCACTTTGAGTGCATCACCAACAATTCCGTAATCAGCTGCTTCAAAAACAGGCGCATCCTTGTCCGTATTCACAGCAACAATGCACTTCGAAGAACTTACACCAGCCAGGTGCTGGATAGCTCCTGAGATACCAAAGGCAAAATAGAGGTTGGGGGCAATGATTTTTCCGGTCTGACCAGTATGCTCCTCGTGGGGGCGCCATCCTTCATCGGATACAGGTCGTGAGCAGGCTGTAGCAGCACCAAGCACAGCGGCAAGTTCCTCGATGGGACCCCAGTTATCGCCCGACTTCATACCACGTCCACCGCTAACAACAATCTCGGCGTCGGAAAGCAGCAGCTTACCATCCTGTTTCTGAACATCTTTAATCACCGTTTTAGCTGCAACATCGACTCCCGGGTCAAATACTTCAATGCTCGCAGAGCCACCGGTCTCCTTCACTTCATATGAGTTCTGGGCCAGGGTGAGAATGGCATTAGTG
Source organism: uncultured Bacteroides sp. (assembly GCA_964601975.1). Classification (GTDB taxonomy): domain Bacteria; phylum Bacteroidota; class Bacteroidia; order Bacteroidales. Next base: position 19,482 of record CAZRPW010000011.1, on the reverse strand, counting down.
GAAGTGATTTCTACTTTACCAAAGGCCTTCCCGCTAAAAACCTTCTTCTTCACCACCACTGGTGAAACCGATTCGGGAAGCGCTGTCACCCCTGCAGCCAGTCCGGCTTTCAGCTTAACGGATACCCTGGGGGCAAGCGCTTTGCCGCTGTTATTATGAGCCATGATCAGGATATTCGCACCTGTCTTCTCCATGGCTGCTGCAATTATGTTTGCATAGACCTGGTTGTCGAGTCCGCCACCGGCGGATGCACTCAGGACAGTGGATGCACCAAAGGCACCCAGCGTTGACAGCTCATCCTGATCCACATTCCCAATAGAGAGTGCAGTGACAGTACCACCCGATAAATCTGCCACACCGGCAGCATATGATATCAATTCATGGGAGAGTTTCTTGAATTTCCCGTCCCAGTTCTCAGTATATACTAAAACATTCATATCTATTTCGTTTTACTTTACAGACTTTACAGACTTTACAGACTTTATAGACTTTATGGACTTTATGGACTTTACAGACTTTACAGACTAGAAAACTTTTGCTTCATTTTGCAAAAGTTCGACCAGTTCTTTCACCTTATCGGCATCCACCATTTTGCAGGGAGCCTTTGGTTCTGGCATTACAAACTCCTTATACATTGTAAGGGAGTCGGCCTCAACTGCAGGAACCACTTTAAGGGGTTTTTTCCGGGCCATCATGATCCCGCGCATGGCAGCGATCCTTGGCTCCTTGGCGATACCCTTCTGCACTACAGCTACAAAGGGAACAGGTACCGAAACAAGCTCTTTCCCCCCGTCAATATCTCTTGTAATCATAGCCTCTTCACCTTCAAAACTTAAAGAAGACACAGCCGACACGGACGGAATATCCAGTATTTCAGCTAACATTCCGCCTATTGCCGATCCATTGTAATCGCTGGATTCTATGCCACAAAGAACAGCACTGTAATCCCCGTCTTTCACAACAGCAGCAATCTGAGAGGCCACATAGTAGGCATCTCCGGACCCGGCATCCACCCGAATGGCATCGTCGGCTCCAATAGCCAGCGCTTTCCTGAGGGTAGGTTCAACCCCTGCCCCTCCTACTGTAACCACGGTAACATTTGATACCGGATTGGATCCATCCTCCTTGATCTCCATGGCCCTGGTAAGCGCCAGTTCGTCCCATGGATTGATGATCCATTGTACTCCATTATCATCAATGGAAGTATGGTCGTTCGAAAACCTGATTTTGGTAGTGGTGTCCGGAACGTTGCTAATACAAACAAGAATACGCATATCTGAATTTTTAATTGACGTGACAAATATAAAAGAATTCTAAAAATGCCCTACCCGCTTCCCTTATCTAAAATCAATATATATTCCTCCAGTCCTCTACCTCGAGGGTGGACCCTCAAAGACAACACTTGCCTCTACTTCGACCCTTTGATTACACAGGTCATGGAGTACAAACATGTCAATCCCATTGTAGATATAGTCCAGTTCAAAAGTGTAAACCAGTTCCTTTTCGCCAGAGATAAAGGCCTTTATGGGCTGAGAATACCCATAAGAATCTACCAGGGCAAGGGTATTTAAGCCTGCTTCGGCCTTCAATCGAAGGCTTACCTGGGGATTGGATCCCTGGTAGGGCCAAACAATTTCTCCATCCTCCGGATCGAGGATCTCCATTTCAGGAAGGGCATAATCAGTTAGTTCACAGTCAGAACTTTCCTCGCAGGAGCGTTGAATTAAAAAGGTCAGACTTATCACCAGGATCCAGGGTAGGGAGCTTTTCATAATAATTGCTTTGCTTGCAATTTACCACAATTGTTGTATTTTGGCATAAAAGCTTCTATGATGTTTCGACATTCAGCGCTTATTTTAGCGCTTTTCCTATCTCCCTTTTTAAGCCCCGCACAGGACATACTTGTGGTGGATGACCGCACGTCTTTGCTTTCAGCAGAACTTGAAGCCGTCCTCTCAGAAAAGCTGGCTGCGGTTGGGATAACCTATACCACAACTGTGGATTTCCGTTCCCCATGCAACTATCATTATGCCGGACTAGAGAAAAAAGGAAATGACCTCATGCTACGAATCAGGGATTGTGACGACCATGTACTGGGCGCTAAAAATATGGGAGCAAGTATTACAGAAGCATCGGGAGAAGAACAGGGACTATTGCTGTCCTTTGCCATCCGTGACATTATTTCAAACCCGGGTGCCTATACCCTCCCCACTGCCACACCTGCTCCACCCGGCTTGAAAAATGAATCAGCAACTCCGACGAATGCTGAAGCCCAGCGGGCTGACACAACGATTAGCAACGAACATGATTCCCGCTATTTCTTTGCGCCCTCTGCCTTCAACCTGAAAAAGGGAGAGCTGTATTACAATGCCGTGTACTTTGTTCTTCATGACATCCAGTATGGGATTAGTGACAATTTCTCCGTGGGTATAGGGACCTCCATTGCAGGATTGCCCCTCTACCTGACACCCAAACTTTCATTTCACCTGAATGAGAAAAATGCACTGGGCATCGGTGACCTGCCCATGTTTGGAACCTGGGGGACCGATTTCATAGGAAACCTCGCCTATGGGGTATATACCCACGGGGATGTGAATGGGAATTTTACTATTGGAGCCGGCCACCTGTGGACCAATGAAAATGAGATCACAAACAGCACCTCCTCGCTGGTGATGAATTTCTCAGCCCTTGGACGTATGAGTCGGTATATTTTCTTCTTAACGGAGAACTATGTAATGAGTGCCAATTTCAAACGCAGCGCCAATTTCTCCTCTTACAATGATTATATTGAGAAAGATTTTGAACAGCGTAACACCTTCTGGTACGGGATCATGGGGGTTCGGATTGTTTCCAAGAACCGGAACCTTACCGCCTGGCAGGTGGGTCTGACTTACATTGTAAACTATGCAGGGAACATTCCGGAGCAATATATGAGTTGGAATAATGATGCCCGAACGCCTGGTGATCTTAATCTTTTTGCCATTCCAACGGTCACATTTACCGTGAAATTCGGAAAGAGTTATTGATCCATTTCCCAAGTGTGGCAATTACATTAGGCGGTTTCACTGATGATCCGGAGACGATTCCCGTCCTCCACAATCACCTGCTTATTGTCAAGCCGGATGATCCCCTCCTTCTCAAACTCCTTCAGGAACTTTATAACACTCTCCACCGAAATGGAGGCAAAATCGGCTATATCCTGCCGGGTAAGATGACTGAATATATTTTCATGGACGAAAATCTCCGAGCTCAGGTAGATCAGCGCAGTGGCCAGCTTCCCCCTCATTTGCTTATAGGAAAGGCTTGATATTATCTCCATCAGTTGCTTCTGGGAACCAAAATTTTTAGTGGTGATACGGAATCCGAATTCCGGGTTTGTTTTCAGCAATTTCATGAGGCTCTCCTTATCTATCATCAATACCTCTGCATCTTTAAGGGCCACCGCCGAATAATGATAGACCTTCTCTCCGAAAAGGGAGGAGAAAGCAAGGAAATCACCACTCCTGGCAATCCACAGGCTCTGCACTTTTCTTGGGCCGGGCTGCAGATATACTTTTACAAGTCCCGATTGTATAAAAAGTACATGAGGAGCCAGGGCTCCCTGCTTAAAAAGCATCTCCCCCTTCAGGTAGCTCACATGCGTCCGGTTCTCACTGAGCGACTCCAGCTCCTCTCTGGAGATGAGCTGAAAGCAGTCCGGTTCATTTTGCCTTCCGGGGATTTGATCTTGTTTATCCATTTTTTTCACTGAGCCCTAACGGGAATTCAAAGATACTGCAAAACATGGAAAAATATAGGAAAAAAGCTATCACCCCCCAGCCCCTGTTATAAAGCGATTCCCAAAATAAAACAGACCTTTGCAGCAGTTTAAAACCATATATACAAAATAAACGATTATGAAAATGTTAAGCACTAGCCTGCACGAATTTGAAACAGCAGCCGAACTTGAAAAATACATAAATGAGAATGAGAATGTGATGGTATGCTGCGGCCGGATGGGGCCCATGTGCATCCCTGTTTATGGTGTAATGGAAGAGTTGGAAGAGGATCGCAGCGACGTAAAATTTGCAGTAATGGCCTTCGACTCACCCGAAGCCGGGATCATCCGTAACGATCCCGCATGCCAGGGATTTATGGGATTGCCCTTCACCATGTATTATAAGAATGGTAAAGTCGCTCATGCCACCAGCAGCATCCAGAATATGCAGCAGGTTACCGCCATCCTTGACGATAAATTTTAAGCATGACTTTGGAAGATATATTTGATGTGATCATCGTGGGCGGTGGAGCAGCAGGCTTAACGGCAGGCATCTACAGCTCACGGGCACGTCTTTCAACTCTGATTCTGAATGAGGGGGCGATCGGCGGACAAATGGTACTTACTGAAGAGGTGGCCAATTACCCTGGTGTAGAATCCACCAAGGGTTACCTGCTGGCCAATACCATGAAGAACCAGGCCAAACAATTTGGCTGCAAGATCAAATCCAACCTTCAGATTAAATCCTATGATCTGGAGGGCGAGATCAAACGAGTTGTGTTGGAAGACGGCCGAGAATTCAGTTCACGGACCGTGATCCTCTCCCCGGGGGGGAGGCCACGTCCCTTAGGAATTCCAGGCGAGGACGATTTCAAGGGAACCGGAGTCTCCTATTGCGCCACTTGTGACGGTGACTTTTTTACCGGCAAAGAGGTAATTGTAGTGGGCGGAGGTAACTCGGCACTTGAGGAGGCTGTTGCCCTGACGCAATATGCCGACAAAGTTACAATTGTCCACCAATTTGATCATTTTCAGGCATTTCAGCATGCCATCGATCAGGCAAAAGACAACCCGAAGATCGAGTTTATCATGGAATCCGAACTGCGCTCCTTTGAGGGTGATGGAACACTTAAAAAGGTTACCATCGAACATCTTCCCACTGGGGAAATTACAGAGAAAAAGATTGACGGAGTATTTATTTTTGTTGGTTATATTCCAAACACCGGGGACCTGGACGGGATTGTGAATTTGAACGAGAGAAAAGAGATTGTGGTTGATGAAGGGATGAAGACCAGTCTCCCTGGTGTTTTCGCAGCAGGCGACTGCATCGCCAAACGTTATCGACAGGTAACTACTGCGGTAGCCGACGGGACCATTGCATCGCTGAGTGTAGCTGAATTCATCAGGTCCTAAGCAGACGAAATATGAAAGAGCGATTACAGTTTTTCCCGATCACGGCATTTTCAATAATTATGGGACTAACGGGCCTGACTATCGTCTTTAGTAAGTTCTATCACATGCAATGGTTGCCTAAATTTCTATATGATGGATTGCTGTTTTTTACACTGGCACTTTTCCTGACCATCAGTTTCCTTTACGGTCTCAAAGCCATCAGATATTCTGAGGAGGTAAAAAAGGATTTTAAGCACAGGATACGGGTGAATTTTTTCTCGGCAATTTCAATTTCATTCCTGCTGCAATCGATCGCTTTCCTTGGATACTGGCCATTTCTCGCCATGATCTTCTGGTGGGTCGGGGTACTTTTGCATACCACTCTCATGTTTTATACAATCAGCTTCTGGATCCGGCACAACTTTGAGATACAGTTTATGAATCCTGCCTGGTTCATACCAGTAGTGGGCAATATCCTTGTACCGATTGCAGGTGTCGAATTTATGCCTAAGGCCTTTTCCTATTTCTACTTTGCTGTGGGTTTTTTCTTCTGGATCATCCTATTTACGATTTTCCTGAACAGAGCGATTTTTCATCACCAGATGCCGCAGAAATTCATCCCGACCCTATTCATACTGATCGCACCTCCTGCGGTTGGATTTATCGCTTATATGCGAATTGCCCAGAGCCTGGATAATTTTGCCTTTTTCATGCTGTTCATGGCCTATTTTTTCGTTGTGCTACTCTTTTTTCTCTATAAAAGCTTCAAAAAACTCAAGTTTTTTCTTTCCTGGTGGGCCTTCACCTTTCCACTGGATGCCATTACCCTGGCTTCTGTGGTGGCCTACCAAATCACCCATCAGGATATATACAAATACCTTTCTTTCTTTATGTTCGGACTAACAATCATTACTATTGGATTTGTAACATGGGCCACCATTGGGAAGATTAATAAAGGTGAAATATGCATATCTGAAGATTAATTATACCTATTATGAAGTCTAAAATCAGTATCCCGATCTATATTATCTTCGGGTTTATCGCAGGAATCATATTTTCGGGTGTTGTGATCAGTATTTCCGCAGGCGAAATGCTCGTGAAAGAGATCAAAAGTCCCTATGATTTTGATAAGACGGTAAAGGTCATGTCGGATCGCATCAATAACAAAGACGGATGGCATGTGACCAGCATCATTGATCAGGACCAGGAAGTTTCCCGGCATGGAGGATATTCCATTGGAAACTATAAGATTATAAAATATTGTTCCGGCTCCTTCTCTGCCGATATGCTGAGTGCAGACGATCGTAAACTGGTAGGGAACATGATGCCCAAATCATTTGCCGTTTATGAGAAATCAGACGGACAGGTCTATGTCTCAACCATGAACGGAGCGGTAATGGGAAAACTATTTGGCGGGGAAATCGAAACAATTATTGAAAAAGTTTCGCTAGAGGTGGAAGATATGATGCGATTTATGAATTTCAAATATACCCTCTTTTAGAACCAAATTAATAATACAAAAATCCATAAAAATGGCAGTGAAAGAAAAAGAAGTGGTCAACACCAGGTGGCTGGAAAATATGTCCTTTGAAACAGAGATCAACGGGCACAAGATTATAATTGACGCTGATTCCGATGTGGGAGGTGAAGACCTGGGACCCAGGCCCAAACCATTTATGCTGGCAGCCCTTGGTGGATGTACCGGTATGGATGTGGTTTCCATCCTCAAAAAAATGAGGGTAGATTTCAAGAGCCTGAATGTAAGGGTTGAAGGGGGACTCACCACAGAACATCCAAGAAGGTTTTATAAGATGCATGTGATCTATGAAGTTGAAGGAAAGGATTTACCTCTGGATAAGATCAAAAAAGCGGTGGCGCTCTCAGAAGAAACATATTGTGGTGTGAGCGCTGTATACAAAGAGGCCCTGGAACTTACATCTGAAATTGTCCTGATACCGTCCGCATAAGCCAACATCAAAGTAAACTACTACCCTATCTATAGCCCCCCTTTGGGGCTGAAAAAGCCACCCTCCGCCTTGACGGATGGGTGGCTTTTAAAATATAATAAGCTAAGGAAAACTTATTCAACTTTAAGGACTTTAAAGACTTTCGACTTTAAAGACTTTCGACTTTATAGACTTTCGACTTTATAGACTTTCGACTACTAAGCCTGTCCCGTAGGCCCCCCGAAGTTCATAGGAATCACCGGGCCTCCGCCTGCAGCGGATGGACCAGCAGGTCCTTCAATCTTCTTAATGGGCCCATGCATTTTCTCATACTTATCTATGTTCTCATGCAGGGCCTGGAGCAGCCTCTTGGCATGCTCAGGGGTCAGGATTACCCTCGACTTCACTTCTGCCTTAGGAATCCCGGGCATTACCCTCACAAAATCCAGAATAAATTCCGATGATGAATGGGTAATAATCGCCAGATTAGAATAGGTACCCTGGGCAACCTCTTCATTCAACTCAATGTTGATCTGGTTTTTCTTGGCTTTCTCGTCCATTTTTAAACAGTGTTAATCGTTGGCCTACTCTGCAAGCTCTGCCTCTTCAGAAGCTTCTTTTTCAACTGCTCCGGGAACGAGTTTTTCATACTCCTCCTTTGAACCAACAACCAGGTTATCATAGATCCTCGAACCGGTACCCGCCGGAATCTGGTGACCAACAATTACATTCTCCTTCAGACCATCCAGGATATCTATCTTACCAAAGATTGCGGCTTCGTTAAGTACCTTGGTAGTCTCCTGGAATGAGGCTGCTGACATGAAACTATTGGTTTGCAGGGCAGCTTTCGTAATTCCCTGGAGAACCTGAGAAGATGTTGCAGGGATGGCATCCCGGGCTTCAATCAGCTTCTTGTCCTTACGCCTCAGGACGGAATTGTCGTCCCTCAGTTTACGGGCAGTAATGATCTGTCCAGGCTTGTGCTCAGGAGAATCACCAGGATCAACTACCACCTTCTTACCATAGATCCAGTCATTCTCATTCATGAAGTTCCACTTATCAACCACCTGCTTCTCCAGAAACTTGGTGTCGCCCTGATCGACAATCTCCACCTTACGCATCATCTGACGCACAATGATCTCAAAGTGCTTATCATTGATCTTCACACCCTGCATTCTGTATACCTCCTGAACCTCATTCACAATGTACTCTTGTACTTTTGTTGGTCCTTTAATAGCCAGGATATCGGCCGGAGTAATCGCACCATCGGATAGGGGTATCCCTGCCCTGACGTAATCATTCTCCTGAACCAGGATCTGCTTGGAAAGCGGAACCAGGTATTTCTTCACTTCGCCTGCTTTGGAAGTGATGATGATCTCACGGTTACCACGCTTAATTTTTCCGAATTCAACTTCACCATCGATTTCTGAAACCACAGCCGGATTGGATGGATTCCTGGCTTCGAATAGTTCAGTTACACGTGGCAGACCACCGGTGATGTCACCAGATTTACCAATAGCCCTGGGGATTTTCACCAGCACCTCTCCTGCCTTCACTTTATCTCCCTCGTTTACCGCAATGTGCGCACCTACCGGAAGGTTATAATTCTTCACCAGGTCTCCATTAGTATCAAGGATCTTCACCAGCGGGTTCTTTGTGCGGTCCCTGCTCTCCACAATTACCTTCTCCTTGAAACCGGTCTGCTCATCAGACTCCTCACGGAAAGTAATCCCATCGATCACATTGTCGAAACTTACCTTACCGGCAACTTCACTAATTATAAGTGCATTATAAGGATCCCATTCACAAATCAGATCTCCCTTTTTAATCGTGGCACCTTCCTTCACATAAAGTTTAGAGCCATAGGGTATGGTATGTGTTGTAAGAGCAATGCCGGTGTTTTTATCAACCACCCTCAGTTCGGCCAGACGACCGATCACAATTTCAATTTTCTTACCAGAATCCTTATCAACTGATGAAACGGTCCTCAGCTCCTCGATCTCAGCTACTCCATCATACTTGGAAACCACATTTGACTCCGAAGTAATGTTTGATGCTGTACCACCCACGTGGAAGGTACGAAGTGTCAGCTGTGTCCCAGGCTCACCAATACTCTGGGCGGCAATCACACCTGTGGCCTCTCCCATCTGAACCATCTTCCCGGTGGCAAGGTTACGTCCGTAACAGTTGGCACAGACACCCTTCTTTGATTCACAGGTTAATACCGAACGAATCTCCACCTGCTCGATGGGACTGTCCTCAATGATTTTTGCGACCTCCTCAGTAACCTCTTCACCGGAAGCAATAATCAGGTCTCCTGTAAGAGGATGATATACATTGTGTACAGTGGTTCGTCCCAGGATACGCTCATAGAGCGTCTCCACTACCTCTTCATTCTTCTTAATAGCCGAAGCTACCAGTCCACGCAAGGTACCACAATCAGGTTCCTGGATGATTACATCCTGACTAACATCCACCAGACGACGGGTAAGATAACCTGCATCAGCCGTCTTCAGGGCCGTATCTGCCAGACCCTTACGGGCACCGTGGGTAGAAATAAAGTATTCAAGTACCGAAAGTCCCTCCTTAAAGTTAGAGAGGATCGGGTTCTCAATAATCTCTGAACCACTTGCTCCTGACTTTTGAGGCTTGGCCATCAGTCCCCTCATACCTGAGAGCTGACGAATCTGCTCCTTGGAGCCCCTCGCACCGGAGTCAAGCATCATATAAACAGGGTTGAAACCCTGGTTGTCTGTACTCAGCTGCTTCATTAGCGTCTGCGTCAGACGTGCATTGGTGTGTGTCCAGATATCAATAATCTGATTATAACGTTCGTTGTTGGTGATCACACCCATATTATAGGATCCAACCACTTCATCCACCTGCCTATAACCTTCCACCACAAAGGTTTCCTTCTCGGCCGGGATAATTACATCGTCCAGGTTAAAGGAAAGACCTCCTTTGAAAGCCATACTGTATCCAAGACTCTTAATATCATCCAGGAACCTGGCCGTCTTGGCTGTTCCGGTTACCTTCAGCACATGACCAATGATGTCACGAAGCGACTTCTTGGTCAGTACCTCATTGATAAAACCAATCTCTGGTGGTACAAACTCGTTAAACAGCACTCTACCAACAGTGGTCTCTATCATCTCTGTCTCACCCTCTTCACCACCAAGCTTCGGAATCCTTACTTTGATGATTCCATGCAGGTCAGCACGCTTCTCGTTATAGGCAATCGTTACCTCCTCGGCCGAATAGAAAGTCATTCCCTCACCCTTCACCACTTGATCTTTGGTGGAACGCTTGGCCTTGGTAATATAATAAAGTCCCAATACCATATCCTGCGAGGGAACCGCAATCGGTGCACCGTTGGCAGGGTTCAGGATATTGTGTGATGCAAGCATCAGGATTTGAGCTTCCAGTACCGCAGCATTTCCCAATGGAAGGTGCACAGCCATCTGGTCACCGTCAAAGTCGGCGTTGAAGGCAGTACATACCAATGGGTGAAGCTGGATGGCTTTCCCCTCAATCAGTTTTGGCTGGAAGGCCTGGATACCAAGCCTGTGCAGCGTTGGCGCACGGTTCAGCATCACGGGATGCCCTTTCAGGACATTCTCCAGGATATCCCATACTACGGGATCTTTCCGGTCCACAATCTTCTTGGCCGATTTAACCGTCTTCACAATACCCCGCTCAATCAGTTTCCTGATGATAAATGGCTTATAAAGTTCAGCCGCCATATCCTTGGGAAGTCCGCACTCATGCAACTGCAGTTCGGGACCTACAACAATCACCGAACGGGCCGAATAATCCACCCTCTTACCCAGGAGATTCTGACGGAACCTACCCTGCTTTCCTTTCAGACTGTCTGAAAGTGATTTAAGCGGACGGTTGGCATCGGTCTTAACCGCATTGGCCTTCCTTGAATTGTCAAAAAGAGAATCCACAGCCTCCTGGAGCATCCTCTTCTCGTTCCTGAGAATTACTTCCGGCGCCTTAATTTCTATAAGTCTCTTCAAACGGTTATTACGGATAATAACCCTTCGGTAAAGGTCGTTCAGGTCGGAGGTGGCAAAACGGCCTCCATCCAGGGGAACCAGTGGTCTCAGCTCAGGTGGAATCACAGGAACTACCCTGACGATCATCCACTCGGGACGGTTGATTCCTTTAGAAGCACGAAAGGCCTCTACAACCTGCAGACGCTTCAAAGCCTCATTTTTCCTCTGCTGAGAAGTCTCCGTACTTGCTTTATGCCTCAGAGAATAGGATAGCTCATCCAGGTCAATCCGGGAGAGCAGGGCATGCAAACCTTCTGCACCCATACCAGCGATGAACTTATCCGGATGGTCATCATCCAGCATCTGGTTCTCCTTGGGCAGACTTGCCAGGATATCCAGGTATTCATCTTCAGTAAGGAAATCAAGATAGTTCACACCATCTGCCTGCTTGATACCCGCATTAATTACCACATACCTTTCATAGTAGATAATGGAATCAAGCTTCTTGGTAGGCAGGCCTAATAGATATCCAATCTTATTGGGCAATGAACGGAAATACCAGATGTGTGCCACCGGAACTACCAGGGAAATATGGCCCATCCTTTCACGACGGACCTTCTTCTCGGTAACCTCAACACCACAACGGTCACAAACAATCCCCTTGTAACGGATTCGCTTGTATTTTCCGCAATGACATTCGTAGTCCTTTACCGGCCCGAAGATCCTTTCACAGAAAAGACCGTCCCTTTCAGGTTTGTATGTCCGGTAATTAATTGTTTCAGGTTTCAGGACCTCCCCACTGGAACGTTCCAGAATCTCTTCCGGTGAGGCCAGTCCAATGGAAATCTTTGTAAAATTACTACTCTTTACCTTAGTGTCTTTCCTGAATGACATATATATAAATTTTTCGTTTCTAAACTTGTTCTGCTTGCCCGCCCCCGGCGGGTACATCGGTCCGCCTGCGGCGGATTAAACCAGGTTCACACTCAGTCCGAGACCACGCAACTCATGCAACAGTACGTTGAGTGATTCGGGGATTCCGGGATTTGGCATCGGCTCACCTTTTACAATGGCTTCATAAGCCTTGGCCCTTCCGATCACGTCATCAGACTTCACGGTCAGAATCTCCTGGAGAATATTGGCAGCACCAAAAGCCTCGAGTGCCCAGACTTCCATCTCTCCAAAACGTTGTCCACCAAACTGTGCTTTACCGCCCAGAGGTTGCTGCGTAATCAGAGAATAGGGTCCGATACTCCTTGCGTGCATCTTGTCCTCTACCATATGTCCCAGTTTCAGCATGTAGATCACGCCCACAGTGGCAGGCTGGTCGAAACGCTCACCGGTACCACCGTCATAGAGGTAGGACTTCCCATACCTGGGAACACCGGCCTTATCGGTGATCTCGTTAATCTGTTCGATACTGGCCCCGTCAAAGATGGGTGTAGCATACTTGGTACCCATCTTCAGACCTGCCCAACCGAGAACGGTTTCGTAAATCTGTCCCAGGTTCATCCTGGAAGGTACACCCAAGGGGTTCAGCACAATATCAACAGGCGTTCCGTCTTCCAGGAAAGGCATGTCTTCCGAACGAACGATCTTGGCCACAATACCTTTGTTACCGTGACGTCCGGCCATCTTATCCCCTACGGTAATCTTCCGCTTCTTGGCCACATATACCTTGGCCAACTGGATGATACCGGTGGGAAGCTCATCACCACTTGTGATGCTGTGCTTTTTGCGCTTATAGAGACTGTCAATTTCCTTGTACTTAATCACATAATTGTGAAGAAGGTCGCGGATCAGGTCATTCTTATGCTTATCGGTGGTCCACTTCAGCGGATTAACACCGGCGAAGTCAAGCTCCTGAAGTTGCTTTTGAGTAAACTTGGTTCCCTTCGGAATGATATCCTGGTTCAGGAAATCCTTCACACCCTGTGAAGTTTTACCATTCACAAGCTCAAATAACTTTTCAATTAAATGAGCCCTGATATCAGCAATATCCCTTTGGTAGGTATCGTCAATCTTTTCAAGAATCTGCTTGGTAGCAGGCCTTGATTTTCTTTCTTTCACGGTACGTGAAAAAAGCTTCTTATCGATAACCACACCATAGAGTGATGGTCCGGCCTTCAGTGAAGCATCTTTCACATCACCCGCCTTGTCACCAAAGATAGCCCTCAGCAATTTTTCTTCAGGTGAAGGATCTGATTCCCCTTTCGGAGTAATTTTACCAATCAGGATGTCGCCGGGGCTAACCTCGGCCCCGATTCTGATCAGACCATTCTCATCCAGGTTCTTGGTAGCCTCTTCACTTACATTGGGAATGTCAGAAGTTAGTTCCTCCAGTCCGCGTTTTGTGTCACGTACCTCAAGGATGTACTCATCCACGTGGATGGAAGTAAAAACATCTTCCCTAACAACCCTTTCAGAGATCACGATGGCATCCTCAAAATTATAACCTTTCCAGGGCATGAAGGCCACCATCAGGTTCCTTCCTAAGGCCAATTCACCCTTCTGGGTGGCATAACCCTGTGTCAGGATATCTCCCTTCTTTAGCTTCTGGTTCTTCCTCACCATGGGGGTCAGGTTGACACAGGTGTTCTGGTTGGTCTTCCTGAATTTAGGAAGCTTATAACGCTTCACATCGTCTTCGAAGCTTACAAACCTTTCTTCTTCACCACGTTCGTAGCGAACCACGATCTCATTGGCATCCACAAATTCTACCACACCATCCAGCTCTGCCCTGACCTGCAGCCTGGAGTCGGCCACAACATTCCTTTCGATACCAGTTCCCACAATAGGAGCTTCAGGATATACAAGAGGAACAGCCTGGCGCATCATGTTGGATCCCATCAGTGCCCTGTTGGCATCGTCATGCTCCAGGAATGGAATAAGCGATGCTGCGATGGAGGCAATCTGGTTGGGAGCTACGTCCATCAGCTCCACATCATTCTTCTCTGCCAATGGATAATCCGCTTCATACCTGGCCTTCACTTTGGGATTTACAAAAGTACCATCCTCATTGAGTGGCGCATTGGCCTGGGCAATCAACTTGTTTTCTTCCTCTTCGGCGCTAAGATAAACAATGCCTTTATTGGCAAGCTCTACCCTACCGTTCTCTGTCTTCCTGTAAGGAGTCTCGATAAATCCGAGGTCACTGATCCGTGCAAACACACAGAGCGAGGAAATCAGTCCGATGTTCGGACCTTCGGGAGTTTCGATGGGACAAAGTCTTCCGTAGTGGGTATAATGTACGTCACGTACCTCGAAACCTGCTCGCTCACGGCTTAGACCACCTGGTCCAAGTGCCGACATACGGCGCTTGTGAGTCATCTCTGCCAGGGGATTGGTCTGGTCCATGAACTGAGACAGCTGGTTGGTTCCAAAGAACGAGTTAATCACCGAAGACAGCGTCTTCGAGTTGATCAGATCGGTCGGTGTAAACACCTCGTTGTCTCGAACATTCATACGTTCGCGAATAGTACGGGCCATCCTGGCCAGCCCCACACTGAACTGGTTCATTAACTGCTCCCCAACTGTACGGACCCTCCTGTTACTCAGGTGGTCGATATCATCTACGTCAGTCTTGGAGTTAATCAGTTCTATTAGATATTTGATAATCTGGATAATGTCTTCACGTGTAAGCACCCTATTCTCAGTAGGAGTATCCAGTTGAAGTTTCTTATTGAGCCTGTAACGACCCACTTCTCCCAGATCATAGCGCTTATCTGAAAAGAAGAGCTTATCAATCACATCCCTTGCAGTAGGCTCATCCGGCGGCTCGGCATTCCTTAGCTGCCTGTATATGTGCATTACAGCTTCTTTCTCCGAGTTACAGGGGTCTTTCTGCAGGGTATTATAGATGATTGCAAAGTCATTTATATTTGCGATCTCTTTGTGCAGAAGAATTGTCTTGGCACCCGAATCAATAATCTCATCGATGTGCTCATTTTCCAGCACTGTTTCACGGTCGATGATCACTTCGTTTCGCTCGATTGAAACTACCTCACCGGTATCTTCATCCACGAAATCTTCAATCCAACTCTTCAGAACACGGGCTGCAAGCTTACGTCCCACCAGCTTTTTCAAAGCAGTTTTAGACACTTTTACCTCATCAGCCAGCCCGAATATCTCAAGTACATCTTTGTCACTTTCGTAACCGATGGCCCTGAGCAGGGTTGTTACAGGTAATTTTTTCTTACGATCGATGTATGCGTACATCACATTGTTGATGTCGGTCGCAAACTCGATCCACGATCCCTTGAAGGGAATGATCCTGGCGGAATATAGCTTTGTTCCATTGGCATGGACACTCTGTCCGAAGAATACACCGGGCGACCGGTGCAACTGTGAGACAACTACCCTTTCAGCACCATTGATTATAAATACACCCCTATCTGTCATATAGGGCACAGTACCCAGGTATACATCCTGAATTACCGTATCAAAATCCTCATGCTCGGGATCCGTACAGTATAATTTTAATTTTGCCTTTAAAGGAACACTGAAGGTTAATCCCCTTTCAACACACTCATCAATGGAGTACCTTGGCGGATCAACTGTATAATCCAGGAACTCCAGAACGAAATTATTCCTGGTGTCAGTTATGGGAAAATTATCATGAAATACCTGGTAGAGACCCTCAGCTGTCCTGTTCTCAGGAGTGGTCTCCATCTGGAAGAAATCTTGAAATGATTTCAATTGAATTTCCAGGAAATCAGGATATTCCAACTGATTTTTAATGGAGGCAAAACTTATTCTATCTTGATTTTTGTTTGGCATCGACATCGCTTTAAAATCCTTGGATTAAGTTGTAAACATAAAATTGCAAAAAGGCTTAAACTCTCCTCCGCCTGTGGCGGAGGGGAATTTAAACCTGTAAGTGGATAATGCGATTGCCCTATTATTTAAGCTCAACTTCTGCTCCAGCTTCTTCTAATTGGGATTTGAGAGATTCTGCTTCATCCTTACTTACACCTTCTTTAACAGGTGCAGGAGCGGAATCAACAACAGCTTTTGCTTCTTTCAGTCCGAGTCCGGTCAGTTCCTTCACAAGCTTCACAATCTGCAGCTTGGCTCCACCCGGAGCTTTCAGGATCACATCAAATTCGGTTTTCTCTTCAGGAGCTCCAGCATCACCACCGGCAGCAGGGCCAGCAGCAACAACTGCTGCAGCAGCAGGTTCAATACCATGCTCTTCCTTAAGTACCTCGAGCAATTCATTTACTTCTTTGACGGTCAGTTCGACCAACTGATCAGCAATTTTTTTAACGTCAGCCATTTTTATTAATTTTAATGTATTAGTTTTCTTTTTCTGATAATGTTTTCAAAGCTCCAGCGAGTTGAGATGCACTCGATGCAAGTGCAGACACCAGATTTCTTGCAGGTGATTGCAGCAGCATAGCGAGGTCTCCCAGCAGCTCGTCTTTGGACTTGATATTGGAGAGTGCTTCCAGCTGATCATCCCCGATATAAATAGATTCTTCCACAAAAGCTGCCTTTAATACAGGCTTTTCCATGGTTTTCCTCATTTCCTTGATCAGTTTAGCAGGGATATTCCCTGTCTCACAGAACATGATGGAGGTTGAATCTTTCAATACATCGAAGAGATCTTTAAAATCGCCTTCGGACTGCTCCATTGCTTTACGGAGTAATGTATTCTTAACGACCAGGAGGCTGATCTCTCTTTCAAAACACTTCCTTCTCAGTTTTGATGTTTCCTCTGCATTCAGCGTGGAAATATCGGTGAGGTAGAAATGCTTTGTTTCGTTCAGCCGCTGAGCCAGACCCTCAATGATTACATCCTTTTCTTCTCTTCTCATTATGTTGAGACTCTTTAGCGATTATTATTCTTCTACAGCTTTAGAATCTACCTTAACTCCAGGACTCATCGTACTGGAAAGATAGATACTCTTGATATATGTACCTTTTGCAGCAGTAGGTTTTAGCTTATTGATCGTGTTTATAAATTCACGAGCATTTTCAGCTATCTTTTCTGCAGTAAAGGATACTTTACCAATAGAGGTATGGACGATACCGTATTTGTCTACTTTGAAATCGATTTTACCCATCTTTACTTCTTGGACGGCTTTCCCGATTTCCATAGTTACTGTACCACTTTTCGGATTCGGCATCAGACCTCTGGGACCCAGCACACGACCAAGTTTACCCATTTTAGCCATTACAGGAGGCATGGTGATGATTACATCCATATCGGTCCAACCACCCTGGATCTTCTCGATATAGTCATCAAGCCCCACAAAATCGGCTCCTGCCTCTTTTGCCTCATCTTCTTTCTCCGGAGTACACAAAACAAGTACTTTAACGTCTTTTCCCGTTCCATGAGGAAGGGTAACAACGCCACGTACCATCTGATTGGCTTTCCTTGGATCAACCCCTAAACGAACATCGATATCAACCGACGAATCGAATTTGGTGCTGGTCATCTCTTTCACGAGTCCTGCAGCCTCTCTAATGGTATATTGTTTTTCCTTGTCTAACTTCTCTAAAGCTAACTTCCTGTTTTTAGTAAGTTTAGTCATCTTTCTTCAAATTAATTGTTAGACGGGAATTCCCCTTTTACAGTTATTCCCATACTCCTTGCGGTACCGGCAACCATCTTCATAGCAGACTCCACGGTAAACGCGTTGAGGTCGGGCATCTTTGCTTCAGCAATCGAGCGAACCTGATCCCAGGTTACACTAGCTACCTTCACCCTGTTTGATTCGGCCGATCCGCTTTTCAGCTTAGCCACTTCCAGCAGTTGAACTGCCACAGGGGGTGTCTTTACGATAAAGTCAAAAGACTTATCGGAATAGACGGTAATGATTACTGGCAATAGTTTCCCGGCCTGCTCCTGGGTTCTGCCATTAAACTGCTTGCAGAACTCCATAATGTTGACACCCTTGGCACCCAGTGCGGGTCCCACGGGAGGGGACGGATTAGCAGCACCCCCCCTGATTTGCAACTTGATTAAGCCTTCTACTTCTTTTGCCATTTCTAATTATTGTTTATATACTTACCGCTTACAAAATCCCTTAACAATCATACAGGAAGCATTCTTGGACATATCATTGTCTGGAAATTGTAATTCTTTAAATTTTCACTTTCGACTTTCGACTTTCGACTTTCGACTTTCGACTTTCGACTTCTACCCATCCTTCTCAACCTGCATAAAGCTCAGTTCCAGCGGGGTCTTACGACCAAAAATCTTCACCATCACCTTGAGCTTCTTTTTCTCATCATTCACCTCTTCGATGATCCCTGTAAAACTGTTAAAAGGACCATCAATAACTTTCACTGATTCTCCTACGAAGAAGGGAACTGTAATCTCCTCGTCACTGGCAGATAATTCATCCACCTTACCAAGGATTCTATTCACCTCTGAGGTTCTCAGTGGTGTGGGCAATTGGTCTCCCTGTGAACCCAGGAAACCGATGATATTCGGTATATTTCTGAGAATATGTGGTATTTCACCGGTCAGTGCTGCTTCAATTAACACATAACCAGGGAAATAGTTGCGTTCTTTACTGATTTTCTTTCCATTCCTGATCTGGTATACCTTCTCAGTGGGAATCAATACTTGCGCAATAGAGTCCTGCAGATTTAACCTGCTAATTTCACTTTCAATATATTCTTTGGCCTTCTTCTCCTTACCACCAATGGCGCGGAGAACGTACCACTTTTTTTCCAAGCTCATGGATTATACCAATTTATAGATGCCTTCCAGGATTTTCTGAAAAGAAATATCCATTGCGAAGACGATCAGGGCAAAGATCAAAGAGGCTACCATCACAACCAGTGCACTATTCTGTAACTCTTTCCATGTAGGCCAGGTTACTTTATGTACAAGTTCGTTATAGGAATCCCTCAGGTAATTAACTATTCGCTTCATTTCGGATCAAATTTGCACGGGAGGAGCGACTCGAACGCCCGACACCTGGTTTTGGAGACCAGTGCTCTACCAACTGAGCTACACCCGTGTGCTAAACGCAATTAAACAGAGAAGCCGGGTCCATGACAGACCCGTGCTCTCTATCCCATAAGTTGGAAAAAATTATTCGTCGATCTTAATAACCTGTCCAGCACCAACAGTACGTCCACCTTCACGGATAGCAAAACGCAGACCAACGTTGATAGCAACAGGGTAGATCAGCTTAACAGTGATCTCCACATCATCGCCAGGCATAACCATCTCAGTTCCTTCGGGAAGCTGAATCTCACCGGTTACATCAAGGGTACGCAGGTAAAACTGCGGACGATAGTTGTTGTGGAAGGGAGTATGGCGTCCACCTTCTTCTTTCTTAAGTACGTAAACCTGAGCTTTAAACTCGGTATGGGGAGTAATCGATCCGGGCTTGGCAATAACCATACCCCTCTTGATCTCCTT
>CAZRPW010000010.1:29867-72150 GCA_964601975.1 uncultured Bacteroides sp. | reverse complement strand
AGTTCTTGAATCAGAAATAAAGGACGTCAGAAAAGGACACGAAGCGGAATTGCTGCAAAATCGAAATGAAAACGCTGAGGATCTGGTACAACTTAACATACAGAGTGCTATTCGGAGAATATTGGAGGATGTCCAAATTTCTTCCTGTATTGTAGATCACAACTGAATTCACTATTTTACTCCCGAAACTAAATCATACAAAATGAAAAAACTTCTTTTTATTAGCATTGCAATTCTATTTGTTCCCCTGTTCCTCTACTCCCAGGCCAACAAAATCGAAAGTACCTGGTACAACGAAGAAAAAACCTCAACCATTGATGTTAAAAAGGGCAGTGATGGCTTATATAGTGGAGCGATCAGCTGGCTTAAAACACCCAATGAAAACGGCAAACCAAAACTTGACAAAGAAAATCCCGACGCAAAACTGGCCAAAAAGCCACTCCTGGGCCTGGTCATTGTCAAGAATTTCAAATATGACTCCGGAAAAAAACAATATGTAGACGGAAGAATCTATGATCCTGAGAATGGAAAAACTTACGACTGTTACGCATGGTTTGAGGACGGAAACTACAACAACCTTTATATCAAAGGTTACGTAGCCGGCATCAAGGCCCTTGGGCGCAAAACCACCTGGACGAAGAAGTAGAAAGTCTGGAATGTCTGGAAAGTCTGGAAAGTCTGGAAAGTCTGTAAAGTCTGTAAAGTCTGTAAAGTCAAAAGTGGTTTTTGACCTTTGCTTTGGGATGTATTAAAATTGTACGAAATCGTACACCTTATTCCCGTAAGCGTTCACTTTTAAATAAGCCTCAAAAGTGAATACAAAACGTATAATGCTTGTTTTCTGATATTTATATTTTTTGGCACACAATGTGTTTTGAAGAGAATGAAAACAAATCTTACGTCCTTTTACAAATCACGAACGGGTGATCAAGTAAAAATTTCTTTTTAGGTTTAAGTGGTTAATTAAAAGGGGTGCGTCTGCGGCGCACCCCTTTTATTTTTTTTACAAGCATTCGCATTTACTGTTACAGCCTTTAAGGGTGCAACAGGCGACTGATAGCCACATACTCGGCCAGGGCGATTCCCTTGGCTGCATCGGTGAGCTTATAATAGTTCTTCATGAAAGGAGCAACCTGCACATCGCGGACACCATACTCATAGGGCCACACCTTCCCGGTACACTCCAGGTGGTCCTGAATCTGGGCCAGGGCAACAGGGTCTTCAATCACTTCCTCAAGCATGACCCTGTAAGCCAGCGCGGCCTGGGCAAAATCATGCCCGGCTCCCGAATCGATGATGACATCCCGCCCGGCATTTTTATTGTCCTTTCCCTTCACTTCTTCCACCGACACTCCCGGCTGTCCCAGGAAGGTGATCATCCCTTCCTGCATGTTGGTAATCATTAACTGAAGATTGCGGGCATCCGCATGAATGGTTTGAATGGTCTGACTTTTTGAGCTTTCAATGCTGTCATTCACCCACTCCAGCAAATGAAGGGTCCCTTCTTCAGCCTGTTCTACACGTTGCTCATTGGCCACCGCCTCATCCATGTAGATATTAATCAGGTATTTACCCATGTTCACATTGGTGTAGAGCATGATCAGGGATATCCCCACCATTACCATAACCACGTAGGGCAGGGTGATCTTCTTACTCCCGCTTTTCTGGAATACGTTGACCACGTACAGGGGTATAAATCCGACGATCAAAAAGCCGGTACCCACCTGCAACATCCTGCCGGCTCCCGGCCAGTGCATGATCTTAAACAGGGCCCCTGCCAGAAGCAGGGCAATTGTAAGATAGCCGACGATTGCATAAATAGGATTTTTCTTCTCAACCTGCTCCTTTTGCATGCTGATGAAGTAGAGCGGCAGGAATACAAGTACTACCAGTACGATTCCCACGGTAATCAGGATGGCTGCACCGGGCCAGTGCATTCTTTTAAAAAAAGACCCCAGAACAGTCAGCAGTGCTGCCATCAGTCCGAATATATACGTGAAATTTTTCATGCGTTGATATTTTTTATCAAGGTTTAATAAAGTTTGGTGCTGGATTTCGGGCAGGCTTTTATCGCCGATGATCTCAAGCACCTGGCTGTAGGAAGTCTCGAAATCACTTCCCCCATCCATGTACTCTTCCACCATGCAGCATACATGGTCCAGCACATCATCAATCAGGCGATCATAGCTCAATCCGCGACTCAGCAGGTCGGCTTTGATGCGTTCATAATTGTCGTCTAATGTTGCGGCAATCATTTCAGGCAGGTGTGGGCTTAAGCACGTGGGTCATTGTATTTACAAAATCAAAAAATTCATCCACCTTTTGCTCGGTCCATGACCTCCCCGTCTCGGTAAGAGAGTAGTACTTCCGGACACGTTTTCCGATATACTCCTTTTCAATGGCAATATGTCCGTCAGACTCCAGTTTATGTAAAACCGGGTAGAGTGCGCCGAATGTGAGCTTGATCTTACCGGTGGTGAGCTCCTCCACCTTCTTGGTAATCTCATACCCGTACATCCGTCCGTTGTCGGCCAACAACTTCAAAACAATTGTTCTTAAGGTACCTTTCAATAAATCGTTTGCTATCATAACGACAAATATACAACTTTGTTATATATAACCAAATTATATATAACAAAGTTTACCCCCCCCTTTAGATATGAATTGCTTATTCACCAGGGAAATGCCACTCCTTTATTGGAATAGCAACTCCAACATTCAGCACAGGAAAATGGCTTTTTTGCTGTTCACTTCTTTCCGTTGGATCACCATTAAACTCATAGATATCGAAATCGAACACCCCGTACCTGTGGCCAATCCCCCCAAAAAATACAGCCCCGGGAAAATTGAGATTGTAATTAAGATCCAGTCCGTATTGCATATATGCCATATGGGTCTTTTCGCTGGGCAAATCGTGATCTGGATATTTATGTGTATCTCTGACCCGTCCTTTTTTCAGGATATAGGAGACACTCACAAAACCAAAATCTCCGGTATGCAAATTAAAACCAAGCCTTAATAATGGCCCCCGGTCAGCTTCAGGCAGTGCATAAAAATCCTCAAAACTAAACAAGGATCCATTGATGTGTAATACGTTTGCAAAGCGCATGTTATAACCTCCTTCAATGGATAGACCAAGCAGGGACCTGTATTGGTAACTCACACCAAGGCTGATCTCATCCGGAACACGATAATGCCCATAGATTTTGATCCCTGAAGGGCGCTGACCCGACAGAAGGAAAAAGGACATAAATATCAAAAATATGCTTATTAGAACCTTCATATTCTGGCAATGATTTACAATATAAACTATTTTTTGTTGATAAATAATCAGGGTCCACGCTCCTAAAACATGTTATATAAATGCATGGTCTCAGATTAATGGGCGACCTTTGGAATCCTATCCTTAATAGGAATTAATCGATAATCGTAGTACTTAATTTAAACAAAATAAAGCGGTGAGCTAAGCATCCGGATGGTATCTTCATCATTCACATGGTATCTTCATCATTCACATGGATTCCTTTTCAGATGGATATTATTATATAATGGAAAGAAGAGAATTTGTATTTAAAACTGCAGCTGCCGGGATGCTGGCATCCGCTTTCCCTGCAAGCCTTTTAAAGGGCAGTCAGGGCAAAACAGAAGGGGCTGAACCCCAGATCTGCATATTCTCCAAACACCTGCACTGGCTGGGTTACAGAGAGATGGCCCAACTGGCAGCTGAGATTGGGTTTACCGGAATTGACCTGACCGTGAGAGAGGGCGGACATGTTCTGCCTGAAAATGTAAGGAGGGATCTTCCCCTGGCTGTGGAACAGGTGAGGGCGGAAGGACTCGAGGTGCCCATGATCACCACCGGGATCACCGACCCCTCAGCCCCCCTGACAAGCGACATTCTGGAGACTGCAGGAAAGCTGGGCATCGGCCTTTACAGAACCGGATGGTATAAATACAAGGAAGGGGTTCCTGCCCTCGAAGCTGTAAAGCAGGCCAGGAAGCATCTGACGGAGCTTCAGTGTATGAACGAGGCCAATAACATTGCAGCCTCCTACCAGAACCACGCAGGGCTATACATGGGTAGTTCGGGCTGGGACCTGTTAAAAATGATTGAAGGACTCGATCCCAGGTGGATTGGTGTACAGTTCGATATCAGGCATGCCATGGTGGAGGGTCCCGACACCTGGCCGATCTTCCTGGAAATCCTCGCCCCTTATATCAACAGCCTCGACATCAAGGACTTCACATGGAAGGGCGCAGGGGTTCCAAAGCTGCTAAATGTTCCCCTGGGAGAAGGAATGGTCTGCTTCGGGGAATACCTGGGTGCGCTTAAACGCTACCGCATATCGGCTCCTTTCTCCATTCACTGCGAGTACCCACTGGGAGGCGCCGAGCACGGCGAAAGTGAACTGGGCATAAGCCAAAAGAAATTTATGAAACATGTAGGGTCTGACCTTCAGTACTTCAGGTCCAGGCTTACCAGCTAATATTCTCATCGATAAAGCGGATGAAGCTATCTGCCATATTCTGCTGCTCGCTGACCGAGGGGTGACCGGGAGTTTCCTTATAGGCCACAAAGTGGGTATAAATCCTGCGGTCCCCAAGATTCTCCACCGCCCGGGTAACATAGCCGGGCCACGGAGAACCTTCCCTGGTGGCATCCATGTTCCCCAGGGCACAGATTATATGTGAAGAGGGATAGTACCCACGAATACCTCCAACAAATTCCTGGTAAGCCCTGATGATATCTTCCTCCCCGGGAGGATCCTCACCAAACCTTGCTGTAAATTCGGGATGTTCAGGCATGTGAACCAGCCATGAATCATTCTGCATCAGGTTTACAACAATGATGTCGGGCTGATAACGAGAGAAGTCCCATTGGCTTGCCGGATCAAGGGGATCTAAGCGCGTATAAACCTCGGGCATAATCAAGGGAAACCAGCTGATTGTGATCCCAATTCCACCCTTACTGGTACAATGGTATTCCGCCTTATAGTGTCTGGCGATAAGGGAAGCATAGCTATGGTAATTATTGGTATAAGTACTATCGGGTGAATCCCCGCCGGTGGTGTCCTCTACAGCATAGCCGGCAGTGATGGAGTTGCCATAAAACTCTATGCTCCTTTTTTTCTTCTCCGCCCTGGGCAGCAGCTTTGCATTCCCTTCAATCCTGAAGCCATAAAATGAAGTTTTTCCCCGGTCCCATTCAGTTCGCCTGAACATTTCAAGGCTGTGGTTTCCTGGTGACAAACCCGAGATTAGCAGCTGGTAGCCTTTCGCCGTATCGGGTCTGAAAATAAAGGCTTCTTCATCATCCACAATAACATTGTAGTAGTTGTCTGCTCCACTCTCCCCCATTACTGCCCCTATGGATTGGCCCCTGAACCTGATCGCAATGGAACTACCGGGCCAGTACAATTCAGCCGCCGCCTTCCCGGAGGTATCAATTCTTCCTTCATAGGCAATATCCGGATCTGAATATTCAACAAATATTTCCTTGTCTCCCGAGCAGCTCCCGAAAATTAAAAGGGCGACCAGGATCAATAAAACCTCGCAGATTCTTTTCATATAAACAAGATAAGCAGATTTCAAAAAAAAAGTCGCCAAGCTTTCGCAAGACGACTTTGGTGTTGGGTGGAAGACCGGGTTCGAACCGGCGACCTCTGGAACCACAATCCAGCACTCTAACCAGCTGAGCTACATCCACCGTTTGGGAGTGCAAATCTATAAAAAAAATTAATTGCTGAATTCGTTTTCTGAATTTTTATTATTCCAATATTTCCCTGAAGAGTTCATCATATTGTTTCATCACCGCTGTTTGTCCGTATTGTTCAAGGGTAGCGCTTCTTATATCTTCGGCCAAATAAGACTCATACGTATTGATTATCTGCTCCATAGCCTCTGCCAGCTGCGCTGCACTACCGGGATCAATCAGCAATCCGTTTTCCTTTGTAACAATCGTATCCGGACCTCCCGAACGAGTCGCGATTACAGGCAATCCCGATGCCATAGCCTCGATCAGTACTGCTCCGAATGCCTCGTAGCGGCTGGGTAAAACAAAGCAATTACTTCCCTGCATCTCCCTCTGCATCTCCTCCCTGCTAATCCGACCAAGAAATTTAACTTCCCCGGCCAGTCCAAGCTTTTCTGACTGTTCTTCAAGTTCTTCACGCAGACTGCCCTTTCCGGCCAGCATGATCCGGAAGGCAGTCCCGACTTTTTGTTTCAGCAGCTTAACAGCCTCCAGCAAAACGTCAATACCCTTGACATGCTCAAACCGGCCTGCCCAGATAAAAACAAAAGGATCGCTTTGCCGGGACTTCTGCGGAGGAAGAAACATATCCTCCCTGATCATATTGGGGATGATCCTGGTTTTCTCTTCCACCCAGGGCATCAATTCCCTGATCCCCGTCATCAGGCTTCCCGAAACCGGAACCAGGCAATGGCAGTTCCTGTATGCCTCCTCAAAGAAATACGGGTAGTAGGGCCTGACCATCTGTTTCGCCTCGGGGGTACTCCATACGAAAAAGCTTCGGTGTTCCACCACCAGGTAGGGAATATCATATTGTTTATGAATCAGGCTGGCTGCATAGCCTGCCCAGGTTACGCTGTGAGCCAGGATCAGGTCAGGCTTACCGTAAAGTTCCTGGTAACGGGCATATTGTTTTACAAGTCGGCGCGACCAGCCCTTGATGTTTCGTTTCTCGCTGCCCGGAATTTTAAGGTAGACCGAACGGGCCACCCGGAGACCGTTTTCATAATTTACCACGAAGGGTTTCAGTGCAGATAAACCCACCTGCTTTAGCTTTCTTAGCCCCACCACCCTGTTCACAAGCACATCCACAGAGTAATCCATAGCGGCAATGGACTCACTGTGCTCTTTGAAAAAATAACCACCGTCGGGTGGGTACCAGGAGGGAATTACCAATATGCGGACTTGAGAATCCATTAAAGTGCTTTTCGTGTGAGATCAAATGTATAATACTCCTGGGGGTCGGCCGGGAATTTTGCGGCTTTCGACACAAGTTTACTGCCCGTGTAGATGGCACAAATGGTATGAGCCACCTGGTAAATATTCCCCGATAAGTCCTTTCCGGACCCATCCAGGATGGCAGCCAGAACCTCGAAACGAACCCGGTCTGGATAGAAACCATAATCGTGCCAGATCACAATACTCTGTTCATGTACCAATTGCTGAAACACATTTCTGGTATCACTTACAATGCTGTCATAATGGTGATCTCCATCAATAAATATCAAGTCGAATTTCTGATCCAGGGCTGCAAAATCAAAACTCAGAGAATTGCCACCCAGGTGGATGACGTTCTCTAATTTTTTTGAAAACTGCCGGTGGGCAGATATCTTTTTCTCGTGGATTCCCATGGATCTCATCTCCTCGTCGGTAAGTGAAAGAGTGGAACAGGCGCTGCACCTTGGTGAAACATTGGCCACACTTTCCCCCCGCCAGGTCCCGATTTCAAAGTAACGGCACCCCTTGATGCCCTCGGCCATTCCGGCCAGCAACATCATATCCGTGGGAAGTGATCCCCCATCCAGGAATGTCATTGGACCCAGGGAAAGTGATTCATTAATTCCGAGCTGACTCATGCTTACAAGGGGTAATCCGCCTGCCATCCCATATTTCTTTCCCACGTATTCCTGCCAGCTGTCCTCATCGCTCAGAACGCGGTTAAGAAGTACTGGTTTCCTGGCTATCCACCAGAGGGCTTTCAAAGCTTTTCCTATCTTACTCATTATCCTTTTTTTGATTCTGCTTAACAAGCCGAATATACCACAAGAGACTATATAAAATCATGAAAGCACTCACCCCGCTAAACAGGATCAGGCCCATGTACACACTATCCATAACCACTCCAATCACCAGTGCCGCAATTCGTCCGACCAGCCGGACGCTGTCGATCATCAGCGCCACTTTTTGCTTCCCATAAATATCCGGAATGAAAGACAGCGGCATGACCAGGCTCACTAAAAAGATCCAGGGCAACATGATCCGGGCATAACGTCCCGCCTCAACCAGGTGATCGCCAAAGAGAAATCCGAATATCTCGGGGGCAAAGATTCCCACCACGAGGAAGGGGATCAGTAATAATTGTATGGCTCGTTTCAGAAAGATATTGATTTCGGGAAGCAGGGGTAATCCTTTATGCTGCTTTTCCACAAATCGCTGATAGAAAACCTGGTAAAAAGAATTGGCTACCAGGTTCACGGGCCTGTAAACCACCATATATCCGAAGGTATAGTATCCTGCAATGGCGATTGAAAATTTAGAACTGAAGACAAATACCGGCAGGGCACCGGAAAAGTTATTGACAAGTCCCTGCCACATATTGTATTTGGGAAAACGCCTGTACTCCTTTGCAAGCCTTTTCATCTCTGACCAGCGCAGCCAGGGGGCCTTCCTGTAATTACGGTGCGCATGCACTGCAAAAAAGACCAGGAAACCCACTGCCTGTCCGAATACAGCCCCGAATACCAATCCCGCCGCTCCCACGATGACCAGACCCAGACCCAGTTTCACGAGTGAATTGGAAAGGCTCTGGGCAATATTGGCCCCTGCTATAAGCTGATAGCGCTTTTCCCGGTTTGAGTAATTCCTGAAGGAAGTGAAAAGGCCCACCAGCAGGGTGGAAAGTGGGACGAGATAGAGCCAGGGCCCAATCTCCTCGCTTCCCAGCCAGTTGCAGAGCAAATCATTAAAAAGCAGGACCATAAAAAGCAGCAGGAGACTCACTCCCGTACTTATTAGTCCTGAAAGCCCTAAAAGATTGACCGATTCTCTATCGCTTTTAGGCAAAAGGATGGCCAATTCATATTTGGCAGTTGAAAAGATGACAGTAATATTCAGAATGTTCATATACAGCCCGAAGACACCAAAATCCTCCTCTGTATATATGCGACTCAGTACCACGTATATAATTACAGAAAAAGCCTGGGCAAGCGTAGTGCCGGATATCAGTGTGGCTACATTCCTGAAGAACTCGGTCTGCCAGATTTTTCGGAGGGCTTGAAACATGCCCAAAAGTAAGAATTATACTGCAAAAGTGTCATGCTTCTATTCTTCCTATTTTATGGCATGTCTTTTGATCAGGGCAATCTCTGTAAAAGATATATATTTGACATAAAATTTAAAGCAATGAGAATGATGAGATCATCAAACCCTGTAATGACAGGCAAGATCTATGAAAAGGCAGGAATCGCCGTTTCGGGCGAAACAATGACTATTAATGGCACTATTAATAAAATAGGACTGATGCTTTTGCTGGTATTAGCAGCAGCATCTTATACATGGAATATGGTGATGGGTGCCGATCCCGGAGGTGCTAACACCATGGCCATCATCGGTGCAATCGGAGGTTTCATCATGGCCATGGTAACCATTTTTCGCCCCAGGTCCTCTGGATATACTGCCCCGGTTTATGCAATTTTGGAAGGAATGTTCCTGGGCGCCATCAGCGCGGTTATCAATGCACGGTATCCGGGGGTGGCATTCCAGGCTGTATTACTGACCATTGGCACCCTCTTTTCAATGTTGTTTTTATACAGATCAGGGCGGATCAGGGCTACTCCCAAATTCAGAAGGGGTGTGATGATGGCCACAGGCGCCATCTTTTTTGCCTACCTGATTAGCTGGATTATGAGTATGTTTGGCATGCCCATGGGTTTCATGCATTCGTCGGGACCGCTTGGAATTGGCATCAACCTGGTTATAATCGTGGTCGCCGCATTGAACCTGATCATGGACTTCGATTTTATTGAAAGGGGAGCCCAGGCAGGTGCTCCCAAATACATGGAATGGTATGGAGCATTCGGACTGATGGTTACCCTGGTATGGCTGTACATTGAATTCCTCAGACTGCTTTCCAGGTTTGCGGGAAGGAATTAAGTCTGTAAAGTCTGTAAAGTCTGTAAAGTCTGTAAAGTGAAAAGGATGAGTGATTTAGAGAAGTATTTTAAGCCCTTCAGGGAAAATATCGTAGGGAATGAAACCCACTTTGAATCACCCTATGGCAGTCAGCGTATTGTATATGCCGACTGGATTGCCAGCGGCAGGCTCTATGAGCCCATCGAAAAGAAACTGCTGAAGCAATTCGGACCCTATGTGGCTAACACTCACACCGAGACCACCCTTACCGGCACGTTGATGACCCGGGCTTATCACCGTTCTCATAAACTTATAAAGGAGCATGTGAACGCTGGCCCGAATGATGTAATCCTCACAGCCGGATACGGGATGACCGCCGTAATTAACAAGCTCATGAGGATTTTGAGTCTGAAAGGCTGCGGAGGGAGCAAGGACTGTGTGAAGAAGGACGAACGGCCAGTTGTATTTCTGACCCACATGGAACACCACTCCAACCACACCTCCTGGTTCGAAACCCTGGCCGATGTAGTGATGATTGAGCCCAACGCAGACCTGAAGGTCGATTTGGATGACCTGAGGGAAAAGCTTGAGCACTACAAGGACCGTAAATTTAAAATAGGTTCCTTCACTGCCTGTTCCAATGTAACTGGTGTCAACACTCCGTACCACGAGCTGGCCAGGATAATGCATGAGTACGGCGGACTGGTCTTCATCGATTTTGCAGCCAGTGCTCCTTACATGGAAATAAACATGCACCCGGAGGATCCTTTGGAGAAACTGGACGCCATCTTCTTCTCACCCCACAAGTTCCTGGGTGGTCCTGGCTCATCGGGGGTTCTGATCTTCGATAAGGCCATGTATACAGCCGAGGTACCTGATAATCCGGGAGGAGGAACGGTGGATTGGACAAACCCCTGGGGGAAATATAAATATGTGGATGATATCGAGGTTCGCGAGGATGGGGGAACTCCCGGATTTCTGCAATCCATCAAGGCTGCACTGGCCATTGAGCTGAAGGAGCAAATGGGAGTGGATAAGATAATGGCACGGGAAAAAGAACTCCTTGCCATTGCCCTGCCCGGACTTCGTGCCATCGAGGGAGTGGAGATCCTGGCCGATAATGTACACGATCGCCTTGGTGTAATATCTTTTTACCATCCCAAAATCCATTTTAACCTTTTTGTAAGACTGCTGAACGACCGTTATGGCATCCAGACCCGGGGAGGATGTGCCTGTGCGGGCACCTATGGACATTTCCTTCTGCAGGTAAGCTACGATCAGTCGGAAAAGATTACTGATAAAATCAACCATGGAGATCTTTCTGAAAAGCCGGGATGGGTCAGATGGTCGCTGCACCCCACGGTAAGCGACGAAGAAGTGAGGCTGATTCTTCATGCTGTGGCGGAGATCACCCGCAATCATGAAGAGTGGGCAAAAGAGTATGTTTATATAGCCCGAAAAAATGAGTTCATTCACCAAAGCCAGGTTGACCACCCTGTGGAAGATGAGATCATGCGCGACTGGTTCAAACTATAGGTTCACAGAATTAAGATTAAAATGAAAATTTTATCGGTTAACAAAAGGAGCAGGGAGAAAGCATTTCTCAGGTTCCCTGATGAGATTTATCGTGACGACCCCAACTATGTAACTCCCTTTTACTCTGAGATCAAAAAAGCCTTTGACCGGAAGGTGAATCCCTATTATAAACATGGTGATGCAGTCAGGTGGATTGCTGTGGATAAGAACAGCAGGACGGTGGGACGCATCGCTGCTTTTTACGATCGGGATAAGGACGAGGCCGGAAAGGTGAAAACTGGTGGCTGCGGCTTCTTCGAATCAATCAATGACCGGGAAGTGGCCCACCTTTTGTTTGATACCGCAAAGGAGTGGCTCATGGAACAGGGATATGAAGCCATGGATGGTCCCATCAATTTCGGGGAGAACGATTCTAACTGGGGCTGCCTGGTCCAGGGTTTCCTTCCTCCTGTTCTCGGCATGAACTATAATCCGGATTATTACAGGGAATTGTTCGAGTCATATGGATTCAGGCTTTATTACAGGCAGCTGAGTTTTCAGCTGGACCTGGATAAGCCCTTCCCGGAGCGCTTCTGGAAAATCGCTGAATGGATCAATAAGCGAAAAGGATACTCATACAGGCATTTTGACCCCAAACAAACATCAGCGTTTGTAGACGACACCGTTTCCATATATAACGAAGCCTGGCGGCCCATGAGGAAGGACTTCACCCCCATGGACCCGGACTCCTTACACGACGAACTAAGAAAGATCAGGGACATCATGGACCCGGAGCTGATCTGGTATGCCTATTTCGAGGGAAAACCCATCGCTTTTTTCATGTTCCTGCCCGATGCCAACCAGATCTTCAAACACCTGAATGGAAAATTGCACCTGCTTAATAAACTACGCTTCCTCTACTACAAAAGAAACAAAACCGTGACGCGGTGCAGGGGAACAGCGGCGGGTGTGATCCCGAAATTTCAAAATTCAGGGGTGGAATCAGGCATCTTCTGGCAACTGAATGAGGTTGTAAAGAAAAGGCCCCACTACAAACATATTGAGCTATCCTGGGTGGGTGATTTCAACCCGAAAATGATCGCTTTATACCAGGCCACAGGGGCTTACCACACGAGAACCCACTACACCTACCGCTACCTGTTTGACCGGGAACTTCCCTTTGAACGATTCATGGCGGAGGTAATTGAAGAGGATAAGCTGCCTCCGGGAGCATGAATACCGATCTAAAGACGGATATTTAATCCCTTAATGATCTGTTTAAAGACCTGTCCAATGAAATATAAAAGCCTTAGAATTCGACTCGCCTCCTGTCTTCCCATACTGCTTTTTTCAATATTTGCAGCTCCGCTTTCAGCTCAGAAGCTCACATTTGCTTCCTGTCAATTCCCGGTTTCAGACAGTATCGCCGAAAATGCAAACTGGATCATGGATCAGATGAAAGATGCTCAGTCACGAGGCGCAAGTCTTGCTCATTTTCCAGAGTGTGCTCTTTCAGGCTATCCTGGTGTTGATATGGAAAGTCTTGAAAATTTTAAGTGGAAGAAGCTTGACAACTATACCGATTCAATCACGACCCTTGCCCGGGAGCTGGGCATCTGGGTGATCCTGGGATCCATTCATCACTTAGGAGACTCCGTCAAACCACTTAACAGCCTGTATGTAATCCATCCCTCCGGTATTATAATCGATCGGTATGACAAACGCTTCTGTACCAAGGGTGATCTGAAGCACTTTTCTGCTGGAAATCACTTTGTGGACTTCGAAATCAATGGAATAAGATGTGGTTTATTAATCTGTTACGACGTGAGATTTCCTGAGCTATACCGCGCCTACAAAAAATTGGATGTGGATCTTATTTTTCAGTCTTTTTACAATGCTCGCCAGAAACCCGGAGGGATACATCCAACCATTATGCCGATCACAGCCCAAACAAGGGCCGCCAGTAACTACTTCTATATGTCGCTCACAAACTCTTCGGCAGCAAGTAGTTGGCCCTGTCATTTCATCACTCCGGATGGCCTGATAAAGGAGGCCCTGCCCCCTGACCAGCCTGGCGTGCTTATATCAGAACTGGATTTGTCAGAATCTTTTTATGATGCCAGCAGACCCTACAGGAAGAATGCCATGGAAGGCCGACTATATTCTGAAGAGGCCCCGGAGCACCCAAGATACATAAATCGTCAGGGTCATTAATTGAATAAAATCCTTTCTTTGACCTATATAGGCATCTAATTTATTCGAAATGTTTTGAAGTTCCCGCAAACATTTTTATCTTTGCATTCCGTTTTGAAAAAAGCGGTGCTTTAGAAAATACTAGAACGATGAAGAAAGACATACATCCAAAAAATTACAGACTTGTTGCTTTCAGGGACATGTCCAACGGAGAAACCTTTATTACCAAGTCAACTGCAGCTTCCAAAGAGACTGTGAAAATGGAAGACGGGATTGAATATCCACTGATTAAACTTGAAATTTCAAACTCATCCCACCCTTTCTATACAGGTAAGATGAAGCTTGT
This sequence comes from uncultured Bacteroides sp., assembly GCA_964601975.1. Lineage (GTDB taxonomy): Bacteria > Bacteroidota > Bacteroidia > Bacteroidales. The sequence goes on along the minus strand of CAZRPW010000010.1, from coordinate 58,213 downwards.
GGATACCGCCGGTCGTGTGGACAAGTTCATGAACCGTTACAAGACACACCTCGACAAGAAGAAAAAATAAAAGGCATTCATAACCTTTGTGTAAAAGCCTTCCGCCTGCGGCGGAGGGCTTTTTTTTGTACATTTAAAATAAAAAATGCAGTTGATTCTCTTTGATGACCACTCCTGGAACAATCTTCTTCCTCTCACCTTCACGCGCCCGGTTGCAGACCTGCGGGTGGGCATTCTTACAATTGCCGAAAAATGGGAACGGCATCTTGAAAAAAAACCTTCCTATCTTACCCAAAAGCACCTCGCGGAAAAATTCGCTCTGAAGCCCGGTGAGGATCACCTGATTATAAACGGATCACTTCTGCCCGATAAAGCATTAAGTGAGGCAATAAAAGCGCTTAAGGCGGGTGATTCCCTCAAAAAAGGAGAGACCCTTCTGGCTGTCCGCGCAGGAAGATCGGAATTGGAAGCCTTCGATCCCTCCTTATGGATCGAGCGGGCCACCGAGTACCCTGGAGAGCCTTCCCTGATTCAATACCCCTGGAGCATTTTCAGCCTGAACGGCCAGGAAATTGAAGCCGACATGAAACTGATTACGGCCGGGAGAAAGAGCGAGAAGCTAAGTGATTCGGTAAGGGTTACAGCTCCTGAAAACGTTTTCGTGGAAGCGGGATTCAAAGGAGAACATTTCACACTGAATGCGGCAACGGGCCCCATCTACCTGGGACCTGAGAGTGAAATCATGGAGGGAAGTGTCATCCGTGGTCCCTTTGCACTCTGCGAGGGATCGACGGTAAAGCTGGCTGCAAAGATTTATGGACCTACCACCATCGGGCCCCACAGCAAAGTGGGCGGGGAAGTTAACAATTGCGTGCTCCATTCAAATTCAAACAAGGGTCATGATGGGTTCCTTGGAAATTCGGTCCTGGGCGAATGGTGTAACCTGGGGGCTGATACCAATAACTCCAACCTGAAGAATAATTACGCCGAGGTGAAGGTCTGGAACTATCCTAAAGAGCGTTTTATTAAAACGGGACTTCAATTCTGCGGGCTGATGATGGGCGATCACAGTAAATGCGGGATCAATACCATGTTCAATACAGGCACTGTTGTGGGGGTTTCCGCCAATATATTCGGCTCAGGCTTCCCGCGGAACTTTATCCCTTCCTTCAGCTGGGGAGGGGCATCAGGCATGAGCACCTATAAAATGGATAAGGTGCTTGAAACTGCAGCGCTTGTAATGCAACGCAGGGGACAGAAACTCAGCGATGCCGACCTCGGCATACTCAAATGGGTTTTTGACTATTCAGAAAAATACAGGAAATAGGGTTTATTTCAACAGCAATTCGTCGAAATCCTCTTCCAGCTTCATTCCCTTTTGCCAGTCATAGAGGGTAAGCCCCCGCAGGTCGTAGTAATAGTCCCAGTAATTCCTCAAAGCCTGCACAAAACCCCTGCGGGCCACATCCTTTTCTTCGAGTGCAACATTCAGGTCAAGCACATCGATCTTCCCGATGAGGAAGCGCTGCTTGGTCACTTCGTAACGAAGGTTCGCAATGGTATCAGCCTTGGAAGCGATTACCACCTGGTCGTCCTGCAGATTAAACTGCATAACCTGGAGAAATATGTTTTCATCGAAGTCTATCTGACTCTGGCTTACATTGGTCCTGGTTACCTCCTGGGCCGACTGCGCCATCCGGTACTGTCCGCGTCCAAGTCCCCAGTCAAGCAGGGGAACCTGTACACCCACCTCAACACGCTGCTGATTCAGAGGATCCTGGTAGGCCCCCCTAAAATCATCGGCAAACTGACTCAAACCCACCTGGGCAAAGAGATCAGCCCTGATCCCCTTCTGGGACCTGGCCTCGGCCACACTCCGTTCAGCCTCCAGGAGCTGTCTTTCCATACTCAGAATCTCGGGATTATTGGACTTGGCCTCGGCAAGTGTTTTCCCGTAATCAAGTGTCATTTCCGGCACCTCCCTGGGCAGGGTCAGCTGCAGACTCACACGCTCATTAAACCCCAGGAAGGACCTGAGTCTGGACTTCCGAAAGGCAAGTTCAATGTTGGCTTCATTCAGTGCAGCCCCGGCGTTCAGGGAGCTCAACTCCATCTGCAGGAGTTCATTCTCCGCAATGGTACCCAGCTGGTATCGCCCCTTGGCAATCTGGTACAGGGTGTCGGTGTTGGCAAAGTTCTTCCTGGCAATATCCAGGTTAATCTGCGCCAGGGCCAGGTCAAAGAAGTATCCCACCGCTCGCTGACTTACCCTTTCCATGGTATTGATATACTCCAGCTTAGCCTCCTCGAACTTCATGGGTTCAATCTTCCGGTCCCACCGCAGCGAATTATACCCGTTAATGGGCTGTATGAAACCTACAGTAACCGGGTAGGCCAGGTAGGTTGTGGGAGGCTCATCTCCAAAATTATCATTCCGTTGTATCTGGGAAGTCACGAAAACCCGCCCCCCGGTAAGACCAATATTCTGGTTCAATTGAAGATCCAGACCTGTCTGCATATTTGAGGTGGATACAAATTTCTCTGACCCGTCTGGCTGGGTAACACTCTCCATCGCATTTGTAAGCGAGGGAAGGGTGGCCTCCAGGCTCAGGCCGGGCCTGAAACGGGCCTTATGCGTCCTGAACTCCCAGTAAGAACTTCTGAACTGGTGCCGGGCCATCAGGCCCATCAGTGACTGCTCCCGGGCAAGCTGAATTACTTCCGGGAGGTTAAGCACTTTTTCCTCTGTTACTGCCTCTGTTATTGACTCTGATTGGGCAAATATATTACCGGCAAATAAAAGTGCCGCAAGCAAAAATAATATTCGATGCATGCTATTCATGTCTTAATGATTCAATGGGATCTCTTTCGGAGGCCCTTTTGGCCGGGGAGTATCCAAATATTACCCCCACTGATGCTGAAACTGCAAATGAAATAATTACACTGATGGGTGTCACCTCTGTCTGAATATCCGCAAATTCGGTAATCAGGAAGGATGCAATAATGCCAATAATCACCCCTACCAGTCCGCCGATTACCGAGATCAATACAGCCTCTGACAGGAATTGCACCACAATATCCTTCTTCTGTGCCCCAATGGCCAGCCGGGTACCGATCTCCTTGATTCGTTCCATTACCGAGGCAAACATGATGTTCATGATTCCAATCCCACCCACAAGCAGGGAAATACTGGCAATGGCACCCAATACAATATTAAAAATATCCTTGGTACGCTGCTCCTGCTTCAGCAGCAATTCGGGTACGGTGATTTCAAAATCCTTCACATCCTCATGCCGCCTGAGCATCAGGCGTGAAAGCAGGTCGGTGGAAGGTGACAGCTCGTTCGATTCGTTTACCTGCACAATGATCCGGTCCAGCTGGTGGTAGTTTGAACTGCTGTTATCCTCCCCTCCGAAGCTAACCGCAAAACCCATGCCCATAATCATCCCTTCACTCCCCTTGATACGCGATGCCACCAATGCACGATTCTGGTAACGCATCAACATGGTTTTCACCGGCACATATACATTGTCGTTCATCACATTCACCCCGATATTTTCGAATCGGGTCAGATCCACCTCATTCTTGTCCAGCACACCCACAACCTTTAGCCAGACCTTATCAAATTTTATGTATTTCCCGATGGGATTCTCCTTGCTGAAAAATTTATTCTTTATATTGGCACCGATCACACAAACCGGAATGCCGTTCTCCTCCTGGTAATCATTAAAAAAAGAACCCTCTTGCAGCGGAAGATTGAAGATCTGGAAGTATTCATTGGAGACACCCAGCAATTTTGCCGAGGCCCTTTTGCCACTTTGTATAACATATGAGTTCAACTCAATCTCGGCAGAGAGCATATTCACTGTCGGAACCACCTCCTTAATCGCTTTCAAATCCTCAAGCGTGAGTCCGGGAGAGAATTTCCGGGCCTGTTTATTCTCCCCACTATCGTCCGAGCCGTTTCCCTCGGAGGCTTCAAACACAGGGGTAATCATTATGTTGTTGACCCCCACCATCTTGATTTGCTCCAGGATCTCCTGTTGGGCTCCACGGCCAATGGCCAGCATGGTGATCACTGCTGCCACCCCAAAGATGATTCCAAGTGCAGTGAGGATGCTTCGCATCTGGTTGGCCATAATGGACTCAATGGCAATCTGTACATCGTGTAGATACCTTCCCATATCCTATCCCCTGCTCTTAGAAACACTTCCCGAACCCGCCGCAGGTCGGCCCGATGGCTGCGGTTTATGCTCCTGCGGTTTATGCTCCTGCGTCCTCTGTTTAAGCTTCTCCTCCTTGCGCAGATTGATCTCATCCATCAGCTCCAGCCCTGTATATTTAAAGGACTCCGGATCTTCGGGCTGGGAGAGGTAGAGCAATTCGCCCTTCTTCAGCCCCATCTCCACCACAATGTTGTTCTCATTTGATTCGCCCAGAACCACCACTTGCTTTTTACCCTGCCTTGTATATACATAGGTAAGGCTGTCGTTGGCATGTACAGCTTCCAGGGGGACAAACAAAACGCTGTCCAGTACCTGGGTGATCACCTCGTTGCTGGTTGTCATGGAAGGCCTCAGTATGGTATCGTGTTCGTTGAGTTCTATGCGGACTTCAAATACTTTTGCATCGGTATTGGGAAGTTGCTGACCAATATTGGCTACCTCGAATACCTCGCCGGTAAATTCTTTCTCCGGAAAGGCATCCACGCCTATCTTCACCGGCTGACCTTTCTTCAGCTTACTGATGTCAATCTCATTTACATAGGTTAGAGAAATCATTGTGGAAAGATCCGGAAGGGTAGCCACAGCCAAATCCCAGGTGTTGATCTCTGTACCGGCAGTCCGTTTCTGACCATTCCAGTCTTTTTTATAAATCACCATCCCGGAGGAGGGTGCCATGATGTCAAATTTTTCAAGTACTTCATTCATCATTGCCACGCTCCTTTTGTCCCTTTCCATGGATATCTCTGCTTCCCTCATCTGAGCCTTGGCCTGCTTTTCTTTCAATCCGTAATTTTCCCTGGCCTGATTGAAGGCACGCGTAGCCCTTTCCAGCTCGATCTCTGCCTGCCTGATGGTTGCAGGTGGTTCATACTGACTCTGCTCCAGGGTAATCTCGGCCTCCTCCATCGCAAATGAAAGATTTATAAGGTCGTCCCGAAGCTGCCTCAACTGCATGGTCGTGTCCAATTTGGTACGCATGTACTCAGACTCCTCCTGCTCCAGCCTGTCCATCATATCTTTCAGGGAGTTATCAGCCTCGGAGCGGTCCAGTGTCGCCACCCAGTCGCCCGAATCCACGACTGTTCCCTCGGGGATCAGGTCCTGTATCTTCACCCTGTGGATTCTTAAATACCTGTTTCTCAATGTGGAAGGGGCCTGTATTTCAGTCTCCCTGATGGCCTGCAGCTCTCCGGTAATCATCACAGCGATCTCAAAACTTCCGTACTGAACTTCCGTCTCAAGCACAATCTCCTTGTCCTTTCCGGACATGGCCGAATAGATGATCAGGGCCACAACAACCACAACCGTGGTAATAATGGCTATAAGGGTTCTTTTTTTCATCTCCGAATTCTGTTATTCTTAGTTTTTATATCAAGTGTTTGAAATCAATCCTTTAATGGTAGCATCGGCATCAGCTGCGAGACGGTCTGCCTCTTCCCTGCTCTCTGCCTCAGCGTAGAGCCTGATAATGGGTTCTGTATTAGATTTGCGCAGATGCACCCAACCTTCGGGCATATCCACCTTCACGCCATCCACTGTATTTACCTGGTAACGGGCATATGCTTTCCCAAAACCAGAGAGCAAAACATCCGGATTCGTCCCTTCGGGCAGCACTATCTTGTTTTTGGAAATTGTATATTCTGGATATTGCTTCCTTAGCTGACTTACGGTAAGTCCGCTCTCGGCAAGCAGGGAAAGAAAAAGGCCAATGCCCACCAGGGCATCACGACCATAATGGGACTCGGGATAGATGACTCCCCCATTCCCTTCACCGCCAATCACGCAATTGTTCGCCTTCATGGCTGCCACTACATTTACCTCACCCACAGCCGAAGGCACATAGGTATATCCGTGTTTTTCCGTAACATCTCTTAATGCGCGGGACGAACTCAGATTTGATGCAGTATTCCCGGGGGTATGGGACAGCACATAATCGGCCACTGCCACCAGGGTATATTCCTCCCCGAACATGCTTCCGTCTTCACAAACAATGGCCAGCCTGTCCACATCGGGATCCACAACAAAGCCCACATCAGCATTCCCCTGGCTCATCACAGAAGCAATTTCAGTAAGATTTTCCGGAAGCGGTTCAGGGTTGTGGGGGAATTTACCATTGGGGTCGCAGTAAAGTTCAATAACCTCCTCAACACCCAGCGCTTTCAGCAGCTGCGGTAAAATGATTCCTCCTACAGAATTAACACAATCTATGGCCACCCGGAATTTTTTTGCTTTGATCTTTTCTACATCCACCAGCTTCAGACCAATCACCTCATTAATATGTTGGACTCCGAAACCTTCCAAAGGTTTAACACTACCCAGGTTATTTATTCCTTCATAGACAAAATCATCCTCACGCGCTCTTCTCAAAATCTCCTCTCCATCTTCAGCCGAAAGAAATTCACCTTTCCCATTCAGCAACTTCAATGCATTCCACTGGGCCGGGTTGTGACTGGCTGTGAGAATGATCCCTCCATCAGCTTTCTTTTGCGTAACCGCCAGCTCAACCGTGGGTGTGGTTGCCAATCCCAGGTTCAATACATCAATGCCCATGGCTGAAAGGCTTGCAGATACAAGCTGATCAACCATGGGGCCAGATATCCGGGCATCCCTTCCCAATATCACCAGCGGGCGCTCCTTCTTTGCCTGCCTCCTTAGCCATGCGGCGTAAGAAGACGTAAAACGAACTGTGTCAATGGGCGTTAGCCCTTCACCAGGAATCCCCCCAATGGTACCCCTGATTCCTGAAATTGATGTTACAAGACTCATATCCTGAATGATTTACGGAGATTAAAAACCTCAATTTGAAAACGATCCCAAAGTTATAATTATTATACCAACAATGTTTCTAATTAGCTTATCTTTGTACCCTTATAACAACAACTAATAATCAGGGAATTGGATAAATCCGGACCAGAAAAAGGCAAACTCGGTAAAAGCAGGCTTGGGAAAGGCGAAGGCACACTGGGTAAGAAAAGACAAAGCAGCGGCCCCAGGGACGGCAAATCGGCGGTCTCAAAAGACCGGGACAAAAAAGGAGGCTTCCAAAAGGAGGGTAAGCCTGGAGCGTTCTCCAGTGAGCGCAAAGGCGGGGAACACTCAAAGGGAGATAAGCCGGGAGGGTTCTCAAAAGAGGGCAGACCCGGGGGATTCTCAAAAGAAGGCCCAAGGCGGGCCGGAAAACCGGCTACGAAGCCCAAAGTAGCAAAAGCACCCGGCGATGACTCCATCAGGCTCAATAAATTCATTGCCTCATCGGGAATCTGTTCCAGGCGTGAAGCCGACCAGTTGATCTCTGCCGGGGTGATCACCGTGAACGGTGAAAGCATCACCCAGCTGGGGACGAAGATAAAGCCGGGGGACGATATTCGCTACAATGGTAAAAGAATGAAGACCGAGCGGAAGGTCTACCTGCTCCTCAATAAACCAAAGGACTATGTGACTACCACCGATGATCCCAAGGAGCGGAAAACGGTTATGAATCTTATTGAAAATGCATGCAGTGAAAGAATCTACCCCGTTGGACGGCTCGACCGGCAGACCACTGGAGTATTACTGTTCACGAATGATGGAGAACTGGCTAAAAAACTGACCCATCCCGGCTATAACAAGAAGAAGATCTACCATGTCCACCTTGACAAGGGAGTCACCTCAGGCGATTTGCGGAAGCTGGCCGAAGGTCTGACCCTTGAAGACGGGTTTATCCAGCCCGATGCCATCAGCTATGCCTCAGAAGATAGCAAGAAGGAGATTGGACTGGAGATACACTCGGGACGCAATCGCATTGTGCGCAGGATGTTCGAGCATCTTGATTACAGGGTTGTCAAACTTGACCGCGTCTATTTTGCCGGGCTCACTAAGAAGAACCTGACAAGGGGGAAGTGGCGTTTCCTCAGCGAGAAGGAGATCAGCCAGTTAAAAATGAACGCATACGAATAAGGCATGGAACACAAAGCGGGATATGTAAACATCCTTGGAAAGCCCAATGTTGGAAAATCCACACTGATGAATGCCATGGTGGGTGAGAAGCTCTCCATTATTACATCCAAGGCCCAGACTACCCGTCATCGGATTCTCGGCATTGTCAACGACCCTGGTTACCAGGTCATCTTCTCAGACACACCGGGCATACTGGAACCCAACTACAAGCTCCAGGAGGCTATGCTTAAAGCAGCCCGTTCGGCACTGGTGGATGCTGATGTAATTGTCTATATGAGTGAAATCGGGGAAAAACCAGATCCCGAAGAGACTTTCCTTAAAAAACTGAAGCAGGTAAAGGTCCCGGTCCTGCTTCTTATAAATAAAATAGATCAGAGCAACCAGGAAAAAGTCACTGAAGCTTTTGAGATGTGGGAAAAGCTGCTTCCAAAAGCAGAAAAGATTCCCATCTCTGCCCTGGTGAAATTTAATGTGGATGTTGTTTTCCAGCGGATTCTTCACCACCTGCCGGTATCGCCACCCTACTTCGCCAAAGATGCCCTCACCGATAAATCGGAGCGCTTCCTGGTGGCCGAGATGATCAGAGAAAAGATCCTCATGCAATACAAGCAGGAGATTCCTTATGCGGTTGAAATTGAGATAGAATCCTTTAAGGAAGAATCCAAACTTATAAGAATCTATGCGATCATTTACGTGGAAAGGGATAGCCAGAAAGGCATCCTGATCGGAAATGAAGGCAAGGCCCTGAAAAGGGTGGGCAGGGAATCGCGTCTTGATATGGAGGCCTTTTTTACCAAAAAAGTATTCCTGGAACTAAAGGTCAAGGTAAACAAGGACTGGAGAAATAACGAACGGCAGATCAAGAAATTTGGTTACCACTAAATCAAGAGAACATGGGAAATATTGTGGCCATAGTAGGAAGACCCAACGTTGGCAAATCCACCTTTTTTAACCGACTCACCGAGACCAGGCAGGCCATCGTGGATGAGGAAAGCGGAGTTACCCGTGATCGTCACTACGGAAAGGTAATCTGGAATGGCCATGAATTCAGCATCATTGACACCGGAGGCTATATTGTGAACTCTGATGATGTGTTTGAGGAGGAAATCCGCAAGCAGGTGATCCTTGCCATGGAAGAAGCTGATGTGGTTGTTTTCCTGGTGGACGTAATCTCGGGCATCACCGACCTGGATGTGATCATTGCCACCATGCTGAGGAAAATCAACAAGCCTGTAGTGCTGGTAGCCAATAAGGTGGACAACTCCCAGCGACTTTTCGAAGCAACCACTTTTTACGGGCTCGGACTGGGCGACTACTACCCTCTTTCCTCTGTCAACGGAAGCGGCACAGGAGATATGCTGGACCACCTGGTCTCTCTCTTTGAAGAAAAACAGGAAGAAGTTGAGGAAGAGGAAATCCCGAGGATTACAGTAGTAGGGCGACCCAATGTAGGGAAATCGTCACTTGTAAATGCCCTCATTGGCGAAGAGAGAAACATCGTAACCCCCATTTCAGGAACCACCAGGGACTCCATCAATACAAGATTTACAAAATTCAATCATAACTTCATCCTGGTTGACACGGCCGGACTCAGAAAAAAGGGTAAGGTAAAGGAAGACCTGGAGTTCTATTCAGTGATGAGGTCTGTCAGAGCCATTGAGTACTCGGATGTATGCCTCCTGATGATTGATGCCACCATAGGAATTGAGGCTCAGGATGTGAATGTTTTTCACCTGATTGCAAGAAACTCGAAGGGTGTGGTGGTGCTTGTAAATAAGTGGGACCTGGTGGAAAAGGAAACCCACTCGACCAGGGAATTTGAACAGGAGATCAGGCAGCGCCTGGAACCCTTTGATGATGTTCACATTCTTTTCGTATCGGCGCTTACCAAACAGCGCATTCATAAGGCACTGGATTTGGCCATGGAGGTTTATAAGAATCGCACACAGCGAATCCCCACTTCAAAGCTCAACGAGGTCATGCAGGAAGCCATCGAGGCGAACCATCCTCCCTCAGTAAAAGGAAAATTTATAAGGATTAAGTATGTAACCCAGTTACCCACACATGCCCCTTCATTTGCCTTCTACTGTAACCTCCCTCAGTATGTAAGGGAGTCCTATAAAAGATACCTTGAAAACAAGATCAGGGAAAACTTCAACTTTACCGGAGTTCCTATTAAAATTTTCATGAGAAAAAAATAGGCAGGATTTTTGTAGTAAGTTATAATGATGAAAGGAAGCTTATATACCATATTGGCCGCAGTAATCGTGCTGTTTTCCTGCGAAAGGGTCGACCCGGTATATCCCGACGAACCGGTGATCGACTACCAGGGTTTCTCCATCTTTGCCAGCAAGGACAGCCTGGGCAATACGACGATTATGGGCAGGCTCACCTTTGAGTTTACAGATGGGGACGGGAACCTTGGGCTCTATCCCCTTGAAGAAAATTCGGATCCCGAGTTGCCCGACAGCCTGAAATACAACTTCTACCTCCAGTTATATGATCTGCAGGGATATGATTTTGTGGAAGTCCCCGACGAAGAAGGTGGAATCCTCAGATACCGGATTCCCAACCTGGACAAAAACCCCACTAAAGGAACCCTGGATTTGGACATCAGCTATCCTATCATTATCCATGATACCATATTTTACACCTTCTACATTGTGGACAGAAGCTTTAACAGGAGCAACACAGATTCCAGCGATGTGGTTGTATTAAGCGGAATCAACCTGGAAGATTTTGATTTCTAACAGTTCACCGCAGAAGCCTAGAGCTTGATCCCCATAAACAGTACATCATCTACCTGCTCAAGATCCTCCTTCCAGAGGAAGAAGTTACTCTTTATATAACTATACTGTTCGTCCATGGACTTGTTGTGAATATCTCTCAAAAGGTTTTTAAGCCTTACCATTTTGAACTTTCTACCCAGCGGGCCACCAAACTGGTCGGGATATCCGTCGGAGAACATGTAGATAATATCCCCCTTATTCAGCTGATACTCCTGGTCAATAAATTCTTTCTCAAGGCGGTCTTCATCCAGCTGGCCTCCTATCGAACTACGATTGCCCTTCACATAAATCTGCTCACCACCCGAATAAATTATAACTGGTCGCATGGCCGAGCTAACTGTAAACTTATAGGTCTTCATATCTATCTCGGCAACAATTATATCCATGCCATCGTTGGAACCACTGGTTTCCATATTCTGGTTGAGCGATTCTCTTACCTCATTGTCAAGGGTGGTTAGCACCTGGGAGGGCTTCTGTATGCCCGACCTGAGACAGATATCCTTGATGAGTGTGGTTCCGATCATAGACATGAAGGCACCTGGAACACCATGCCCGGTAGAGTCGGCACACACCACCATGAAGCGGTCCTCAGCCACCTTCTCATACCAGTAGAAGTCTCCACTCACAATATCCCTGGGCTGATAAAAAACAAAACTGCCCGAAAAAGTATCATTCAGCTTTTTGATGGGAGGCAGGATGCTGGCCTGAATTCGCTGGGCATAGTTAATGGAATCGGTGATATCGCGGTTCTTAACCTCGATCTCTTCCTTCTGCTGAATCACCTCCCTGGTACGTTCATCCAGTTGACGCTGGAGGTATTCCTGGATGGCCTTCTGGTTTCTCTCCCTGATTTTGATGATCACAAAGATGGTGGTCAGAACCAGAATCACCATGGCAGTAATGAACCACCAGGCTTTCCAGACAGGAATTTTGACGATAATTTCAAGACTTATGGGTTCAATGGAACAGTTTCCATTTCCGTCACAGGCCCTTAACAGGAATTTGTAATCCCCGTCTTCCACTCTTCCGTAAAAGGCGTATGATAAACTGGAGGCATCCGACCACTTTTCTTCATAACCTTCCAACTTATACTGGTAACTAACCTGCTCCGGATTGCTCAGGTTAATTCCCACGAAATCGATCCGTATACGGTATTTATCGTATTTAAGCCGGATGGGCTCGGTGGGATCATAGGGAGTATCGGATATAACCACTGATTTAAGACTCAACCTGGGCGGAATGGAATCCTCCCTGGCCTGGTAGGCATCATACCTGATCATACCGGCCGTAGATCCGAACAACAAACCTCCCGTGTGCGTGGGAAAGACAGCATTATGCGCGATATCCGCCTCTAAACCTGCCTCTTTCCCATAGATCCTGATAATATCCCGCTGTGCATCAATGCGACTCATTCCCTGCCTGTGACCTACCCATATGTAGCCTTTAGGGTCCTGGCCAAGGGCATAGGTATAATCATTCATCAGGCCAGCTTTCTCATTGAACCAAATCAGGGTATCCTCATCAAACATGAATACACCATCACCATAGGTTCCTGCCCAGATTACTCCCTCATTATCTTCTGCCAGGGACATAAACTCATATTTAGGCCTTCCGTCGATTATAATATCTATGATTTCCTGGTTGGGTCTGATTCCATAGATCCCACTCGTCGGCATTGCCAACCAGGCAATCCCTTCATGGTCCACAAGAACATCGTTTACTTTATTGTGCGGAAGACCGTTGGTTGTAGAAAATGAGCTGCGATTACCACTCAATGGATTATAGGTATAGACGCCATTATTGGTGGCCACAAAAATACTGTCCCCGTTTCCATCAATCGCATTTATAATATTTTCAAGTGAGTTGCCGGAAACCAGCAGGGGACGGATCCTGTTGCTTCCCCCCTTTTTGATAAAGAGACCACTTATTGAGGTTCCTATATAGAGATCCCCATGGGAATTCAGATAAACTGCTGTGATCCTGTCTGAGGGCAAACCATCCTCAGGCCCCAGGTGATAATAGGACTGATCCTCTCCCGAATAATAGGCAAGCCTGGAATTCCCGGCAAACCAATAATCAGTTCCCTTACCGCTGATGGCGGTCACCTCAGGGAGCCGCTCATCCTGCCATATATCCAGGAACGTAAATGCCTGGTCGCGCAATACGGCAATTCCATTCCCTGTGGAAGAAAACCATTGATTGCCCTCCTCATCGATGAATATCTGGTTAATGTACACGTCGGGAATTCCATTCTCCTCGTTAAACAGAATGGAATTCCCGATATTCCCTTCCTCATCAAGCTCAACCCTGTATATGCCCTTGCCATTATCGGCGATCCATACCCGCCTGGGTCCGTCAAAACGGATACAGGTTACACGTGCATTTCCCAGGCCTGCCTCCTCTCCTATCTTCTGCACAGCATACTCTTCGGGATCATGTCCGGTTCCGCTCAGCAAATAAATTCCCTCATCTTCGGTACCTACCCAGTATTCATTTGGGTGAATGGCAGTCACAATCTCCTGTACCACCATGTACTTCAATTCTGCAATTTCCCCGGTATGGATATAAGTATCAAGCTCTTCATCAAAACGATAAATGCTGAGCCCGCTGTTGGATCCCACAAGTAAACTTCCATTGGGAGTGATCTGGAAATTGTTCAGGAAATAACCGCTGAAGGGATTTGCCTGATCGTTTGGATCCCCGCCCACGTAAGACACCTTCAAATCGGGAGATATCACCATAAGTCCGCTCTGCTGCATCAGTGCAATGACATTCCCTTTCGAATCCTCCCGCATTGCATGAATCGAAGATCTTGGTCCGTCTGCCGGAGTCAGTTGTTTGAAGCGCCCGTCTTCCAGCATAGATATCATCCCGTTTGCATGACCAAACCAAAGCCTGTTCCTGGAATCGAGCAGACTGCAGTATGCGATGCTGGCGGGAATTGAATCCCCGGGAAATTCTTGCTCAAATACCCTGCCATCAAAACGGCATAGACCAGTAGTGGTGCCCACCCATAGGAAGCCCTGGGGATCCTGGTTAATGGTGTAGGCAAATTTATCACACAAACCTTCGGCCAGACCAAAATTAAAAAACTGATAAGACTGGGCTGATCCTCCCAGGGAGATCAGGAACAGAGAAAACAGGACAGGTAATTTTTTCACACCTCAAAATTAAATAAACTTAATCATCCATTGGCTCAAACTCCACCTCACCCCTGTACTTGGGAACCCCACCAATGGGGATGGTGTAGAAAGGCAGTGCCTCATCAAACTGGTTGCGCACATTGACAACCACATTGTTATTTCTCACAAGGGATGAGGACTTCACAAAACGGAAATCATAGGAGGTTCCAATCTCATCATCCTCTACCCCGAGATCATCATCGGCCCATTCATCCTCACCCGAAACCTTCACATTCTGACCTTGCCGCGCTACAGAAATGACAACGATACTTCCATCACGATCCCAGTCAAAATTGGAAATCTTTACAGATTTGGTCCCAACCTCCACATAGGGGTAAATATGAGCCACCTCTTCGGTGGTGTTGTGCATTCTGAATGAATATTCATAGGCAAAGGCATTGGCCCCTTCGATGGGTCTGTTCTCATCCGCATCGGTACTCAGAAAATAACGATACATGTTACCGTCATCGCCTGCTACCCCTTCACAGATAACTTTAAAAATATGGCCGTGATATTGTTCCACATATTCACCCTGGGCAGGGTTAAATGGTCCGAAGGTGTACCATGCATTATCATACCTGGGATTCTCAGCAAAAGCCCTCGATGCCAGCAGGGTCCCACTCTTATAATTTCCAAAGGGACGGGTCTCCCGGGCATCAGGTTCAGACCATGCCTTATCGCCTCCGTAAACCTCGTACACCTGCCTGCTGTCAAATGCGCCTGCTATCTCATCTACCTTTCCGCCTGTGTCAGGATCAAATACCCGGATAAAAAAGGGTTGGTCATATTCCTCGGGGATCAGAAAGAAAAAAACCTGGGAAAAATCATCATCTCCCCAGCTAGTCTCAGCTTTGGGCCCGAAGGTCATGAGAAAGGGAATATTCTCTTCCACATTAGGAACGGGCTGAGAAAATCCTAAAACGCTTATCATCAATAGGATAAATATATATAATTGCCTTGCCATTGCTTCAAATTTTGTATTAGGACTAAAAGTATGCAAATTTCGTGCAAAATAAAACACGAGTTATAAACGACTATGTAAATGGTTGGTTATGTGAGCGTTGAAACTTACTCTGAGATCACGATTACATCCTTAAAATTGGCCCGAAGCTCAGGCTCGTGCCTTCGGTTCTTTTTTCGCTCTTCCACCCCCAATATGACTTTGAATTGTCCGGGATAGTTGTATGTATGCTGAACTTTGACTCCCTGACCAAACCTTCCGTCCCCAAAATCCCATACATATCGCCCCAGGTCAAATCCGGGCAGATAAGACTGGCTGGCATCAAATTCCACGGGGGTATTTACGATGATGGTATCGGGACAAGTAATCACAGCCTGCTCATTGAGCCGGATATTCAGGGTCTTCACTGTTTGCCCCTCCACCAGGGTATCAAGCTGGATATCATAAACATTCAGCTTACATACATAGGTTCCCGGCCCTGGAAATCTGTATATAACTTCATGTCCCGGCAGCTCCAGGGTATCATTGATTACCCATGAATACTTGAATAATGAATGATCTACCGTATCCAGTTTCTTATCATATATCCTATACTTATAGTAAGTCTTTTTAATAGGGGCGACCTTTTCAAATTTGGGTATGTCTGTCTCAAATTCGAAGATATCCTTGGATCCACCCTGCCTGTCGCTTGTCAGGTAACCCGTCTTCTGATCCTCGCTGAACCAGACCTGGTAATCATTGGAAAGTGAATTAAAGGGCGCTTGAAGCTTCACTGCCTGCATCCACTTACCTCCTGTATAAACCGTTTCAAACAGGTCATAGCCTGCCTTGTTGTCATCATGGCCATTTGAAGAAAAAACCAGCCTTCCCGATGCATGCATGAAAGGATAGATTTCATTCTTGGGTGTATTCACAGCCGGACCCAGATTCTCAGGTTTCGTCCACACTTCCCCCATCAGGCGTGAGCGATAGAGATCAAAACCACCCTCACCGCCAGGATAATTCGCTGCGAAAAAGAGGGTGCGTCCATCGGAAGAAAAAGCAGGTGAGAACAACCATGCCTCGGCATCATTGAATTCAAACGCTCTTATATTCACCCAGTTCCCGTCTACATGATCAGCAAAGTAGAGACCCAGGGGATCAAAATCCCGGTTTGCACCCGAGGGTCTTTGCTGGGAAAAAACCATGGTCTTAAAGTCCGCGGTAAAAGAAACCGGTCCCTCGTGTCTCTGGGTGGATAGCGTCTCAATAAATTGCTTTTTCTGCCCAGTCCCCGGCTTATACTGGAACATTGTAAAGAGCCTGCGTCCTTCCGAATCGGTCGGACTGCTGATACCCACACTTGTAGATTCGGTAATATATACAACGCCATCCTCAAATGGAACTGCCCCGGCTTCATCCATCCCGGTGGAGATCCGGGCATTCTTCCTGACCTTATAGTACTGCTGTGCGCCCAGGTGGGGCAGCAGAATCAGGAGGGATAATATGAGCAGCAGGAGTTTTCTCATTTCTTAAAAATAGAAGGGATCTTCAGGTATCGTTTTAATCACAGGCCTCAGTTCCCATCGCAGTACGATTTCATGACTTCCGCCCATTACTTTCTGCACCTCACCCATTCCCATGGTATAGGCATAACCCACCAGCCACTGGGAATTAATCTGAACATTAAGCAGGGCTATGGCATAGTTGGGATGATCATAGGCACCGCCAATAAACAGTCTTGAATCCATCAGTCCCACATTCATACTGGCCTTAAATGAAGACACAGCCTTACTGTAGTCAACTATTATAGCTGGTTTCAGCCTGAAGGCCCTGCTGATATCAAAGAGGTAGGCTCCGGTTAAAATGGCCCTGTAATCTTCCGGATTTGCAGTCAGTTTTTGATTTGGACCCGGGATGGCCAGCAATTCCGGAACAGACAAACCCACAAAGTATTTGTCAGTATAATAGAGCACTCCGGCCCCGAAATTGGGAAACCACCGGCTGTATGCTTCATCCGGAAAGGAAGGATCGTCGGGATCCCTTATCATAACACCAGTCATGTTGCTGTTGATCCCGTACATGCCCGCCGACAATCCGAATGATAGTCGGCCCGTACCCAGGTAGAGCCTGTAGGCATAGGTGGTCATAATGGAGTAAAGACCCTGGTCGGGCGGAGCAGTGTTATAGGCCACCACACCTCCCAGCGCCACCTTTGAATTCCCCACGGGTGAATGTACATTCACCTGCATATCCTGGGGACCTACTCCGCCATAAAGACCTGAACGGTAAAGGGTACTGAGACTAATAGCATCACGAAAGCCTGAAAATGCAGGGTTAAGGGTGGTCCAGGTGAGGTGATAATTGCTCACAGAAGGAATCAGCGTATTCTGGGCAGAAACGCCAATGGCCGTAATCAGGCAAATTCCTATGAACAATCTTTTAAGCATTTCTAATCTCTTACTACAATATAATGTTTCTCCTCCTGCCTGTCGGTATCAATTACATTCCCCTGGTCATCCACTTGTTCGACCATGATACTGATCACATAATAATAGGTGCCTGCAGGAACAATGGTTTCAAGGTCACTGGCCCTACCATCCCATATCACCGCTTCGCTATCTCTTAGTCCGCCCGGAATTAAGGCCGGATCATATCCTATATCATCAATATTATCCTGGGTAATAACCCTGACCTGCCTTCCAAGCGCATTGAAAATACTGATGGAAAACTCCGTCGCGTCTGCCAGCCCACGGATAATAAAATAGTCATTCACCATATCCCCGTTGGGTGAAAAGCCCTCGTAGGCCTGGGCCTCATCCTGTGCGATCACCGACCGGTCGTCCTTATCCACACAAACACCATTCACAATGGTCCATGTAAACTCGTTAGTAGCTCCCTTGTCCAGGTTATAAACAAAGGTTTTAGGATCATGCTCATCCTCAAATTTTCCGCTTCCGGGAGTGGTCCAGGTCCCTTCTCCCGCACTTGGCGGATCGGCATTCAGCCAGGTCGAATTCCTCAGGTAAATGGTATCATCGGCACCCGCATAGGCAGCATCCGGCTGCTCATAGAAGCTGATCTTCACGGTATCGGTACCTGCGCAGTCGCCCGCCTCTGATCTGAAGTAAATTGTATAGGGCAGGTTCAGCCAGGCCTGGGAATCCTCCGGGTCGATGGAGGCGGTGACGGAAAGATCCTGCGGATCGTTCAGAAATTCCAGGTAGCCGGGATAATTGCTTTCCCATGTACCCGTACCATGATCGGGCTCAACCACCAGGGAGACTTCATTGCTGCAAATGGAGCCATCGATGATGTCTTCAGATGTAACCGTAATAGATGGATCCGGGGTAAGGAAAACCTCAATAGGTACATTACCGCTCATATTCTCCTCAGGGGCAGCGCAAACGGTACCATCTGTCAGTGTATAATAAAGCTGTGCGATGCGATAATCATATTGCGTACTGACTTCATCGGTGCTCAGGCTCACCACCACTGTACCGTCTCCTTCAAGCTGCTGCACTTCGGTTTCCTCCTCATTCACCCCGTCGGAGAGGGAAATCTCCCAGGGTGTAAGGTAATTACTAAGTCCTTCGATATGAAGATCCACATCAAGCTCCACATCCTTCTCACAGGCCTTGGGAAGGTCGCCCGATAGCGTTCCGCCCGGAAGTTCCATCACGATAATTTCCATATCTACCGAAGTATCCTCACACTCACCATATTTGACTATCCTGTGAAATTGTCGGGCATCCAGGGTGGAAGCCGTGAAGTTGTAGTCACGCTCACTGCCCAGAAACGCACCAGATGTAACATCCCTCCATGAATAGAAGGGTCCATCCCCCTCTCCGGAGGCTATACTACCCATCAGGTCTTTTCCAGTTTGATGGCAGACCGAATCGTTATTGTCGATTATGTTGTTGCTGATGGCTGTATGGATGGTGATGTGGATCGGATCGGAATAATCGGAACATACCTGGTTTTGCCCACCCAGGTTTGGTCCGCTAAAAATTACCCGCCTGAACCAATAATCATCTATCGAGGAAAGTTCCGGGGCATCGGTATAATTCATTTCACCCGGGCCATAGCTAATCTCTGTCCAGGTTCCCGGAGCATCTCCGGTGGACTGCTCCCAGCGGTAATTCCGCGTTACATCGACCCCATTTTTAGTCGCGCCACCACCAGGTTCAGATCCGCCAGAGGGGTTCTGAATCAGATCCGAGAGCTTGTCGAACTGACAGTTCACTGTCACATCGCTCATGATCTCATTGTTGACAATCGATGGAAGTACGTTGATGGTTTTTTCCGCAGATACATCCGTACAGACCCCTTCCTGTCCACCCGAGCTTACCACCCTCCTGTAGAAGGTAGTGTCGCCACTCATCACCGGTGGAGTATAACTTTGCTGGTCGTTTCCGTTGGTAGCATCGGCAGGGGCCCACCCTGTTGAAGCGGTACTTGATTGCCACAAATATGTGTAGCCACCCAGTCCGCCACCCGGACCTGAACCTTGCATAAGGGTGGGCTGATCGCCGCTGCAGATAGTCTGGTCGGCGCTTACAATTTCATTCCCGGTAATCACCGGGACATTCAAAATCTCAACCGGATCACTGTTGTCGGTACAGGCATCGCCTTCCCCCGAAATGGCAACCCGGCGGTACCATATCGTTTCCGTAAGAGCTCCGGGTTGATAGGAAGCGCCTGTGGCACCACTCACTTCAGCCCAGGGACCTGAAATTGCAGATCCGCTCTCCCACTGGTAACGCATATCAGCAGGAAAATTACCTCCGCCGATTGCCTCCCCGGATTTTTGCGTGATCAGATCGGGCGCAGTGTTCCAGCAAATGGTATCATTGTCGGCAATGACATTGCCGGAAATGGGAGGCAATACCGTTACGACCAGTTCATTGGATCTGTCCTCGCATACTCCCGAGGTAGTAAGCCTTGTGTAGCTGGTAGTAAGATTAAGACCTGGTGCTTGGTAACCTGTACCTGTATTGGCCCCCCCGGCATCCACATAACCGCTTCCCTCATCTTTCTGCCAGAGATAGGTATAGGAGCCCGGTCCAAGACCTGAGCCCGGTGTACCCACAGATACAAAGGCCTCTGGGATTCCTCCCTGGCACACGGTGTCGGGCGCTGATATTGTATTGTTGGTAATGGCTGGGTGCACGTATACTGCAATCCTGAAACTGGTATCGGCAGGCAGAACCTGGGGAACCTCTTTTACAATCCTCCTGAAATAGGTGGTGTCAGAAAGCACGGTACTGAAGCTCAGGTGCTGGTCGGTGGCTCCGGGCACAGGCTGCCAGGAATTTTGGGTGCTGGAGCTGTCCACCCACTGGTAGGAATAGGTTCCGCTACCCCCTTTGGGTTTGGATGCATTTATGGTTTCAGGGACCACATCAGAGCAGACCCAGAATTCGGAGGGGACCGAATTGAAGAGAAAGCCCCGAAGGGGTGCTTCAAGTCCGTCTTTTCGGTCCGGAGGTGTTCCATCTGAAGCTCCGTGATTAAAGTCGGTCGTGGAAAGGTACAATCCACTTTTCCCAAATCCAGACTCATCCGGACTTACTCCCGGTTCGTCAGCTCCGGCCAGCCAGTATATTCCACCACCGCCTCCGCCACCTGGTCCGGTGGTATCTGTGGGGTGATCTGTATTGCCGCCATCCCCGCCCAGGGCCGATAAGTTCAGATTATTGCTATAGCCGCTTACATCAAGTATAATGGCGCCACCTGCACCACCGCCACCGCCGGCTCCGGTGGTTCCGTCATTTCGGGGTCCAACGCTTTCACCATCGGCCCGAATTGCAAAGCCGTTTCCTTCAATGGTATCGGCCACAATAACCACGATACCGCCTCCATCACCCCCACTGCTGGTGGTCCGGCCGCTTATAACGGTCCCCGTTCCTCCACCGCCTCCAAAGAAAATCCGGTTATGTCGATTTAGGATATTGACCACGTTGGTATAATACCATGTACTCGCACGGCCAAGATCCAATCCACCCACTCCACCCGGCTGAGCCACACCCGGATCACAATCTGTGGATTCATTCCCACCGGACCCTCCTGCGGAAAAGTTCCCTCCGCCTCCGCCTCCGGAAAGCCTGGCATTTCCTCCGCCACCCCCGTTAATATTCCTGCCCTTGCCCCGCATCTGGTCAAAGCGGGTATCTGTAGTTCCCTCTCCTTTTAATCCTGCCAGGTTATTACTGGTCAGATAAAAATAATCATCATACAGATCCGTATCCGTCGAGGAGCAAGCGCCACCATACAAAGGTGCACCGGCTACAGCACCCCGGAAGCCTGTTCCGGAAACATCTATATCTCCATTCAGCTCAAGGGCAGTCCTTACAAACATAGCCACCACACCTCCCGTGCTTCCATTCCAGGAAGGAGCGCTTACTCCGGCAGCCTGAACCCGGGCTCTGTGGTAGGAGGGTACCCTGATCAGCTGGGCAACTTCTCCGGGTCCCATGGGCTTGATCTCCGGCCTGACAGTAGAATTAAACACCACCGTATTCCCATTAATCTCATTGATTATAAGGAAGGCATATTTACCTGTATTCCGGGGATTTGTGGCATCCTCTCCCTCTTTACCCGCATCTAATTCGATCTCCGCACCCTGTACACAATAAAGCATCACCGTATCGCCCTCTCCAAACTGGGCGGGCAGACTGGCAACCACCACCGAGTCCAGATTATTGTCATCGTAAGCAAGTATGGAAGTGACAGAAGCGTAATGATTGATCTGTCCCTGTATCTGCTCGGTTTGTGAATAAACCTCAGACAGGGAAAATCCCAAAAGGAATAATATCAGGTATATGCTCCGTTGTACGGTCAAAGCCAGGGTCAGGGTTATAGTACTTTTATTCCGAAGCCCAAGATAATAATAAATATCCTTATTCGGTCCCGCAAAACTTCCATTTCATGGCCCCTTTATGAACCGGTCTGTTCAGGATGATCATCCATCATGGGAAGCGACACAAAGAAGGTAGTCCCTTTATCTCCCCCGGTATCATACCATATCCTGCCTCCCAGAGACCTCACAATGCTGCTGCTCAGGGCGAGACCCATGCCCATACCTGACGATTTGGTAGTGAAGTTGGGACGGAAAAGTTTATCCCTGATCTCCTCAGGAATGCCCTTCCCGTTATCTGAAACGCTCACCACCACATGCGGATCTTCGCCAGACGATTGGCCTTCTTCAATTCGGAGGGTGATCCGGATGATTCCCTTTCGGTTCCTGGGGATGGATTGAAGTCCGTTTTTTACAAGGTTTATAAAAACCCTCATTAACTGTTCCTTGTCTGCATACACATATACCTCTTCCTGTGGACCCGGATCCAGGATGATTTCTGCCCGCTCGGAAGCCTCAAAGAGTTGAAGCAGGTTGTACAACTTTGCAACCAGGTCCACACGGTCGCTTTTGGCCTTGGGCATTTTTGCGAAATCGGAAAATTCATTGGCAATGGCGCTCAGCGAATCGATTTGTTCTATAAGCGTCGCTGCAATCCGATCCACCCTTTCAGGATCAGCCTCACCCAAAGCCATGGTTCGCTGAAGATGCTGTACATTAAGCTTCATGGGGGTCAGGGGATTCTTAATCTCATGGGCAACCTGTTTGGCCATTTCGCGCCAGGCCGACTCCCTCTCGCTCTGGGCGAGCAGACCGGCACTTCGCTCAAGCTCCTGTACCATGTAATTATACTCCTCCACCAGTCCCCTGATCTCATCGCTCCGCTCATAGCGGATGGTCTCATTCTTTGCACTCAGGCTCACGTGGGCAATACGGCTCTGAATCACCCTCAGGGGCTGTGTAATCCGGTCAGCCAGGAAAACACTCACACCCAGGATCACCAGCAGGAGGATCAGATAAATATTGATGACTGCCATTACCATGTTGCTTACATCACGTGTCAGAGCACCACTCTGGGTGAAGTAGGGTAAATTCAGGTAGGCCAGGAACTTGTTATCACCGTTCAAAAGCGGCACGTAGGCCGAGGTATAATTTAAACCTCCAATCTGCTCCTGGTGAATGATTTCTGACGCACCCCCTCCCGAAAGGTCCTCGAAGACCATCCGGTTCATCCGGGTACTGAGCAGCTCTCTGTCAAAAATCTGCTCCCTGGAGGTGGCCAGCAACTCTCCGTTTTCATCGTAGAGATTAATGTCGGAATAGAAGACATTGGAGAACTTCTTTAGTAACTCATCCAGATCATAGTAACTATCGGAGGACCAGTTCCTGAGATCTTCCTCGAACTCTACTTTGTGGATGAGTTCAATATAAACCGAACGCATCGTATTTCTCAGATTGTCGTCATTTTTATCGCGGTATTGCTGCACAACAAAAAAGATGGTCCCCGAGCAAATCATTGCAAAAGTGAGAAAGAGGATGCCCACCATGGAATACTGTATCCGGTTTTTAAAACTCCATTCAAATCCGAATTTCTTCCTCCCTACGCCCGCCAGAAAGTATATGAGAGCTAACATCAAAAAGTTGAGCGCAAAGATGTAGGAGAAAGATATAAGGCTGTCAACCAGGGTGACGACCGGATTGCCCACAATAATTGTATTCTCATCATCCACATTATAAATATTATGCTCCCACCCTTCCATTGTAAGACTTTCGAAGGTATCCTCTCCTTCAGTGTAGAAGGCAGATAAACGGCGATATGGAAAATCTCCTTCCCGGCTAATTAAGACCCCTTGGTTGTAACGGGCATAGGAATATTCCGAGCTTGTAAAAGCGCTGTACTGATCATCCAGCAGAAGTTCAGGATAGCCCAGTTCCTCTGAGATTATCCTGGAATCCAATTCAATAAATACACGATGTTCCTCTTCGGCCAGGAAGTACGGAATGGCCGCCAGGTAGGAAATTCTTCCATTCAGATTATCCAGGAAATAGAAATCACTATCAGGTACCTCTATCCCCTGCGACAGGATCATCTCATCGAAAAAATCATAACAATGGAACCACTCGTCGTCGGGGGGGGGCAGGTATAATCCGTCGTCGGGTCTGCAAACAGTAACCTGGAGTTCATATTTCGTCCAGTATCCTGAAAAATAATTGCGCTTCAGATGTGAAATCAATGGCTCGATTTCAATATAAGGATACATGTAGCGGGCCATCAGAGAATCCTTCCTGATGGTCCCGGATAATTCACCGAAAAGCATCTCAGCCACAGGATCATGTTCAGAGCTTAGCTTTATTAATTCCACCTCCTTCTGCCTGTCAAGTTTGATCTGGTTATATTGCTCCATGCGAATCACCAGGAAAGCAGAAATGAAAAGCAAGAGGAAAATATATCTTGAGAAGGGAACCCGTTCAGGATTCCCATGCCTTATGTACAATTGCGCAAGCACCATCAGCATCATCCCAATCCAGCCAAACCAGGAACCATGTTCCCAGGGCAGGAGATAGGCCAACAGGAAAGTAGCTGAAACAGCTGCTGCGCCAAACAACAGGACCTTCCACGTAAGCGTTTGCGCACAGCTTATTGCCCTGTCGATCACTGCCCCAATGGAAGCAAACCACATCAATACCACTGCAAAGGCTACAAAACTGTAGGAAGAAAGAGTGTTCACCCGATGAGCTACCAGGGAGATACCCGAATCGAGCACAAGGCTGCGCAGCAGAAGCTCAACAAGAATGAACATGAGGCTCGCGGCAATAAAAAGGAGCAGCGACAAAAAAGAGCAGGAGATCCGCTTTCCTTGCCCGACTGCAGACCCGTGCCTGTAATAAAGTAGCACAAGGAGCATTGCCGCTACAGATATCACCAGCAGATGACCCAGGGATGGAAAAAAACGACTTGCAAAAATGTCAGGTTCAAACAGGCTTATATTTCCAAAAAGAGGCTGAACACCGAAGCGGAGAAACAAAAAGGTTCCCAGAGGGATTATCATACTTATAGCCACAAGCCATATTCTCCTGCTACGGACCGATGCAGCTGTTATCGCAGTGAACAGTGCAATGAGCAGTATAAGAATGAAGGCAACAAATGCAAAACATGACCACAGGCTTTGCCCGCCAACACCATGTTGCACACTGCTGAAATCAAGGGAGAACAGGTATTCCCCCTCCGCGTTTAATACCGGCTCCAGGCCAGCTTCCTCCAGAAATTCTATATGCACATCCTCATCCAGAGAAAAATCCTCATGAAAACCGTTCACCAGGAATTCATTCTGAAAAGGGTAATGGGTCCGCACCTTTATCAATCCCAGTATAATGTTCGCTCCGGATTGTCTGCTCAGGGTCACATAATCGGCATTTCTGAGGGACAGGAAGGGTTTTGCAAGCCTGGGCCTCCACCTTTCTCCAAGAGGAATGGTATGGTCGGACCAGTACATGAGTGATTCTCCCTCGTAATAAAAAATGGAGATCCCCTGGTTGTTCGCCAGATCCTGGTAATGCTGCGAACGCCTGTCCAGCACATCCATTGGATTTTCATATTTAAATGTATTCTCCAGCGCTGAAAACTCATCTTTTAAGAGCTGTTCCTTCTTGTGTAAAGTCTTCTCAAAAGCAGCCCCCTCCCTGGAAGGACTACACATTTTGGAGGAAGCTCCTGCAAGGAATATCCAAACCACGAAACTTACAAGGCTCGCAAGAAAAAGATAGTTTCTCCGAATCTTGCTGACTGTCTGCACTTTTCTGACTGGATGCTCCATGTTCTTTCTTATTCGTGATGATAGGGTTCTCCCTTCAGTATGGTAAAGGCCCTGTATAATTGCTCCATAAACAGTAACCTGATCAACTGGTGGGAAAATGTAAGTTTGGAAAGTGAAAACTTTTCATTGGCTCGCTGGTATACTTCCTCTGAAAAACCATAGGGACCTCCAATCAGGAAGACAATGTGATTCACCCTTCCCTCCATGGAGTTCAGGTGTTTGGCAAAACCGAGGGAGTGAAACTCCTTGCCGCGTTCATCAAGCAATATCAGGTAGTCGACTGACTTGAGCCTTTTCAGAATCATGGCACCCTCTTTTTGCTGTACCTCCTTTATGGACATGTTCCGGCTATTTTTCAAATCCGGAATCGTTTCAATTGTAAAAGGAGCATATCGGACCACCCTTTTCCTGAATTCCTCCACTCCTTCTATGATGTAGTGGTCTCTGGTCTTTCCTGTCTGAAGAAGGGTAATACGCATCTCGACTGATTATTGAGGTTTTTTGTATCTTGCACTGATCAAATCAATGGTCCGATTATTGCTGTGCTATACAAACATAATTCATTATTGGAAAATGGCCGCAAATATATTGCCAAAGGCGGCCGATATTGCAGATGTTTAAAGAGATGTACAAGTTAATAACTATTTTTTTCCTCAGCCTGGCCTGTTTAATGCCCCTCAAAGCACAAACAGTTCCTGCCGAACTTATTGATGCCCTTAAAGCCGGGAAGGCTGAAGCGGTGGCCCGGTTTTTCCACGAAAGCCTGGAACTCACCATCCTTGAAAAGGATTATATGGCCAGTAAAAACCATGCTACAAGGATTATGGAGACTTTCTTTAAGGACCATCCACCCAGGGATTTCAAAATCTCCTTCGAAGGAACCAAGGAGAAATCGAAATATGCAATTGGCAACCTGATTACGGAGGATGACAGTTTCAGGGTAAATATATTTTTCATGATTAAGGATGGTAAGCGCCTTATCTATTACATGAGCATTGAAAAAGAGTCACAGTATGAACTCTATCCAGGACCTTGACCAGAGCATAGACCTCTGGTTTAAAGAGGATATCAGAGAGGGCGACCATACCACCCTCAGTACCATTCCAAAAGAAGCAGGCGGGAAAGCGGTTCTCCATGTTAAACAGGAAGGAATTATTGCCGGGATTGATGTAGCCCTCAGGGTTTTTAAGCGTTTCGATCCGAAAATAAAACTAAACACCCTGATGTTTGACGGTGATTCCGTTTCAGTGGGCGACAGGGTCCTGGAAGTGGAAGGCAGGGTACAGACCATACTGCAATGCGAAAGACTGGTGCTGAATATCATGCAGCGGATGAGCGGAATTGCCACCTCCACCAGGGAATATGTTGAGCTTCTGGAGGGAACAGGAACACGGATTCTGGATACGAGGAAAACCACCCCGGGATTCCGGCTGCTTGAAAAGGAAGCAGTCAGACTGGGTGGGGGCGTGAACCACCGCTTTGGACTGTTTGACATGATCATGATCAAGGACAACCATGTTGATTTTGCAGGCGGAATAAAGCAGGCTATCGATGGCGCCATGCGCTATCAGAAGGAACACGGACTGAATTTGCCCGTGGTAATCGAAACCCGTTCGCTAGAGGATGTAAATGAAGTTCTTGAAATTGGAAACATCCTGCGGATCATGCTCGACAATTTCTCTGTTGAGATGACCCGGAAAGCAGTAAAGCTTATCGGGGGACGCTTTGAGACCGAATCGTCGGGAGGCATTACCAGGGAGACCATCCGTAGCTATGCTGAATGCGGAGTGGACTACATCTCGGTGGGAGCACTCACACACCAGGTGAAAAGCCTTGATTTGAGCCTGAAGGCAGATTTTTAAAACTGATCTTATGAACCGGGATCTGGGAGATGAACGGCGGGAATATGAACGGGACAGACTGGAAAAATCCGAGCTCCCGGCCAATCCCATGGAACTCTTTTCCCTGTGGCTCAACCTTGCCCTTGAATCCACTGCGATGGACCCCACAGCCATGACCCTGTCCACCGTGGAACCTAAGGGGCAGCCCTCCTCCCGGATTGTCCTGCTAAAAAAAGTGGAAGAAGAGCGGCTAATCTTTTTCACCAACTATCACAGCAGGAAGTCAAGGGAAATCATGGCTACAACAAAGGTCGCCGCCCACTTCTATTGGCCAGAGCTGGAACGCCAGGTAAATATTGCCGGAATAGCCAGTCCCATCGATTATAAAGACTCGGATCACTACTTCAACTCTCGCCCAAGGGAGAGTAAGATTGCCGCCTGGGCATCCCCCCAGAGCGAAGTAATTCCCGACCGAAAATACCTGGAAAACGAATTTGATAAATACCAGGAAAAGTATCTCGAAACCGATAAGATACCACGCCCGGCGTACTGGGGAGGCTACAGCATCCTTCCATTCCGGATCGAATTCTGGCAGGGCGGAAACAGGCGCCTCCACGATCGCATCGAGTACAGAAAGAAAGGTGAGCAATGGAGCCTGGTAAGGCTTGCACCCTAGTGTTTCATCTGCCCCCAGGCTTTATTGTCACCCCCCTGGGCTTGGAATCCTGACCTCGCCTCCAGCCTATCAGCTAACTCCA